>NZ_JBSFDA010000030.1:0-78331 GCF_053593675.1 Streptomyces sp. NPDC002156
GCCACGGTGTTGGCCAATCTGGGGTTCGCGGCGACGATCGTCCCGGCCGGGTGGGCAGACCCCTGTGCGAGTTCGTCCGGCGGACGTCCGGGGTCAGCGGCTCTCGGCCACGACCGGATTGCGCAGAACGCCGATGCCCTCGATCTCCACCTCGACCTCGTCCCCGGGACGGATCGGTCCGACGCCGGCGGGCGTGCCGGTCATGATCGCGTCGCCGGGCAGCAGCGTCAGATACCGGCTGAGATAGCTGACGATGTCGGGAACGGCGAGCAGCAGGTCGGCGGTGCTCGCCGACTGCATGACGGTGCCGTTCACACGGGTCGTCAACGACAGTCCCGAGGGGTCGAGTCCGGTCACGACGACCGGCCCGAGGGGAGCGAAGGTGTCCTGCCCCTTTCCGATGAGAAGCGTTCCGAACGCGCTCTCCTTGCGCTGGACGATGCGGTCGCTCACGTCATTGCCGCACGTATAGCCGAGGATGTACTCATGGGCCTCGGAGGGTTTCACATGACGGGCTTCCTTTCCGATGACGACGACCAACTCGCCCTCGAAATGGATCAGTTCGCCGTCTGCCGGATAGACGATGGCGTCACCCGGTCCAATCACCGCGGTACTCGGCTTCATGAAACACACGGGAACTTCCGGAACCTCACGGTCGGTCTCGTCGATGTGTGAGGCGTAGTTGTAGGCGAAACCGAATACGCGGGGCCTATCCAGCGGCGCGAGAACGACAACGTCGCCGATTTCGTCGACATGCCCCGTGGGGGACAGTCCAGTGAAGGGGTCACCCTCGAATCTCGCGATCCTGGTCCCACCGGCTTCGAGTTCTCCGTAGTGACGTACCCCGCCGACGGCATACCTGACGATCCGCACGGACACCTCCGCAACTAGGCAGCCACGGGCGGCTGCACGGCCCATCCAGCAGTGCTAACGTTAGCATAAAGGTGATGATCGACCCGTCGCCCCGCTTCGCCGACCACTGAGCGCAACGAGAGCGCTATCGTTGGCACACAGAAAGTGACCGCAGCGGGATCAGTCAGCTCAAGGGGGCCTTACGTGATCACGACCAGGGACATCGCCGAACGCCTCGGAATCTCCGTCTCGACGGTCGGCCGGGCACTCTCCGACGATGCCCGCATCAGCGAGGAGACCAAGTTCCGGGTCCGCCAGGCCGCTTCCGAGATGGGCTACGTCGGCAACCGCGCCGCCCGGATGATGCGCGGCGCGTCCAGCAACGTGGTCGCGCTGGTCATCCCGGACATCCGCAACAGCTTCTACTCGACGATCGCGCACGAGCTCTCCAAGAACATGGAGGCCGAGGGCTTCCAGCTGATGCTCTCGGAGACCGACGACGACCGACTGGTGGAGCTGAGCCACCTGCGCGAACTGTCCGCCAACCGCGTCGCCGGCGTCATCATCGTGCCGACCGCTCGCCCGCACAGCGAGTCGGTCAAACTGCTCAAGGCCGTACCGCACCTTCAGTTGCTGCGCCGCCACCCGTCGCTCGGTGCCCAGTGGTTCGGCGTGGACGACCACGAGGCGCTGCGCCGGGCCACGGCCCATCTGGTGGCGCTGGGCCACACCCGGATCGCATACCTGGGCGGGCCCGAGGAACTGCCCACGGGCGCGGAGCGTCTGCGCGGTTTCCGCAGCGCCCTGAGCGAAGGCGGTCTGCCGGACGACGCCGGGCGTGCGGAGCTGGGGCCGCCGTCGTCCGTGGACCACGGGCGCGAGGTGGTGCGCCGACTGCTGAGAGGTCCGGACACGCCGACCGGTCTGGTGCTGGGATCGATCCAGCTCACTCTGGGAGTGCTGGAGGAGTTGTCCGCGCAGGGTGTGAAGGTGCCCGGGGAACTGTCCGTGGTCGGCTTCGGGGACGAGCCGGGGTTCTCCTGGTGGGGTCCCGGACTCACCACGACCGGTCTGCCGATCCAGGAGATGGCCACCGGCTGCGCGCTGTGGCTGATGCGCCGGCTCAAGACCAAGCCGGGCGACGACGGCCCGTACACATCGGTCTCCCCCGGATCACTGGTCCTGCGCGGCAGCACGGCACCGCCTGGCGGAAAGGCCCCGTCCAGGTCCGTCTGAACCAGGAGCGGCCTCACCCACACACACCGAGGGCGCCCGGAGCACATCACTCCGGGCGCCCTCGAACACCTGCACCGCCGGGTCAGTACGTCCCGCCGCGCAGTCGTTGCATGACGCGGGCGGTGCGTGCGAGTTCGTCGAGGACCTGCTCGGCGGCGGCCTCGTGCACCTTGCCGGGCCTGAAGTCGCCGTCCTCGACGAGTTGACCGACGAACGGGATGCTCACGGTCGGACCGATCGGCAGCATCCTGAGGTTCGCCACGACCTGCTTGCCCATCTGCACGGCCCGGGTTCCCGCCGAGACGCCTCCGTAGCTGACGAACCCGGCCGGCTTGTGGTGCCACTCCACGGCGAGGTAGTCCCACGCGTTCTTCAACGGGGCGGGGAAGCCACCGTTGTACTCCGGAGTGACGAAGACGAACGCGTCCGACGCCTCGACGATCCGGCTCCATTCGCGGGTGTGGCTCTTCGTGTACTGCCGCAGGGCGGGTGGATGCGGCTCGTCGAAGAAGGGGAGAGCGAGTTCGTGCAGGTCGACGATGTGCGACTCGAACTGGTCGCACTCCGCGGCCCGGCCGGTGAACCAGTCCGCGACGGATCTGCCCACCCGTCCGGGGCGAGTACTGGCCACAACGGTGGTGAGGGTCATGGGCACCGGGGAGGGCTGGGCGGTCATGGCGGGTCGCTTTCCTGTCGGCCGGGATCAGGCCCGGCGAACCCACGCCTCCTGTGCTGTCCGTCCGTCCAGGAGAGCGTGGGTCCGCCGGAGTCTCTGCCGGAGCAGTCCGGATTGTGCGAACGATAGCACTCGTACCCCGACGGGCCAAGAGACGTCAGCGATCACGCGGGGCCAGCAGATCGGAGGGCCGCACACCTCTTGACAGAGACGCCACCGCTTTGCACGATTGCGCTATCGATAGCACTCCGGAGCCGCAGCGGACGAGCCGAACGAGCAACCCTCGTCACCTCCCTTTCGCTTTCTCCCTCTCGTTCGCGCCCGTACGCCTCCGGCTGCGGGGGCACCCGTCCGAACTCCGAAAGGTCGCACCGCAATGACAGACGCGCGGATCGCCAAGCTTCACGGCCGCAGGGTGTGGGACTCACGCGGTCGTCCGACCGTCGAGGTCGAGGTACGCCTCGCGGACGGCGCGATCGGGCGGTCCATCGCCCCGGCGGGAGCCTCGACGGGCCAGGGCGAGGCACTCGACCTGCGCGACGGCGGCAGCCGCTTCGGCGGCCTCGACGTCCGGCGGGCGGTGGGCTCGGTGAACCACGAGATCGCGCCCGCCCTCCTGGAGCGCGACGCGGCCGACCAGGAGGCCGTCGACCGGCTCCTGGTGGACCTCGACGGAACCCCCGACCGCAGCCGGCTCGGCGGCAACGCGCTCGTGGCCACGTCGATGGCGGTCCTGCACGCCGGCGCCGCGTCGGCGGGCGTACCCCTGTGGCAGCACCTGGCGGGCGGACGCCCGGTCCGCATCCCCCTCCCCGAGATCCAGATCTTCGGCGGCGGCGCCCACGCGGACCGCCGCGTCGACGTCCAGGACTTCATGGTGGTCTGCCCCGCAGCGCGGAGCTTCTCCGAAGCCCTGGACTGGACGGCCGAGATCTACCGGGCCGCCGGCGGTCTGATGCGGCAGGCAGGCAAAGCACAGGGGGTCGCCGACGAAGGCGGCTTCTGGCCGGCGTTCGACTCCAACGAGGAGGCCCTGGAGACGCTGACCCGGGCGATCGACAGCGCGGGCTTCGCTCCCTCGACGCAGGTCGGCATCTCGCTGGACGTCGCGGCCTCGCAGTTCGGCAGCGGCGGGCGGTACACGCTGGCCCTGGACGACCGCACACTGGACACCACCGCGCTGATCGACATGCTCGGCAGTTGGATCGAGCAGTATCCGATCCTGTCCGTCGAGGATCCGGTGGGCGAGGACGACCACGAGGGCATGCTGGAGTTCACCCGGCGCTACGGCCACCGCTGTCAGGTCATCGGCGACGACTACCTGGTCACGAACGCCAAGCGGGTCGAAGCCGCGGCCACCAACGGGGCGACGAACGCCGTGCTCGTCAAGCCGAACCAGGCCGGCACGGTCACCGAGGCGTTCCAGGCGCTGCGGGCCGGGAAGGAAGCCGGCTTCGGCACGATCGTCTCGGCGCGTTCCGGGGAGACCGAGGACGTCACGATCGCCCACCTCAGCGTCGGCTGGGACGCGGGCCAGCTCAAGGTGGGCTCGTTCACCCGCTCCGAGCGCATGGCCAAGTGGAACGAGGTTCTGCGGATCGAGGAATCCCTCGGTGAATCCGCGGAATTCAGCGGCTGGTCCGCCTTCACATTCGCCGGATCCGGGGCCTCCACGACCAATCCGTAGAACGGCCGCACGGCATTACAGTCATCGAAGTCGCAGTCATCGAATTCCAGAGCCGATCCGAGCACGGAGACCAGCATGCTGCCACCCGTCAATCTGCGCCCGAGTTTCAATATCACCCGCTCCAGTCACGTGCGTCTCACGGTCGCCGATCTGGCCGAGAGCCGGAACTTCTACGTGAACGTGCTGGGGCTGGTCGTCAGCGACGAGGACGAGCGCACCTGCTATCTGCGCGGCCTGGCCGAAGCCTGCCACCACAGCCTCGTCCTGGAGCTGGACGAGGAGGGTGCGGGCCGGTGCGGGAGGATCGGCTTCCGGGTGTTCTTCGACGAGGACCTCGACCTCGCGTACGCCTGGTTCCGCGAGCGGGGACTGCCCGCCGAGTGGGTCGACGTCCCGTACCAGGGCCGTACCCTGCACGTCAGCGACCCCATCGGCACGCCGCTCGAACTGTGCGCGCACATGGAGACCCGGCCGCGGCTGCACATCGACTTCGAGCGGTACAAGGGTGCCCACGCGCAGCGGTTGGACCACTTCCAGACCTTCGCGCCCGACACCTACGAGCTGTGCGCGTTCTACGGCGAACTCGGCTTCCGCAACTCGGAGTACCTGGAACACGGCGACAAGCTGCTGGGCGCGTTCATGTACCGCAAGGGCACCTGTCTGGACCTCGCGATCGTCGAGAACACCGGGCCCGCCCTGCACCACTTCGCCTACACCGTCTCCGAGAGCCACGACATCTTCGCCGCCTGCGACTGGGCGGGCATCCAGGGCTACGGCGACGGCGTGGAGCGGGGCCCCGGGCGGCACGGTCCGGGCGGGATGCTCTTCGCCTACCTCCGCGACCCCGACGGACACCGGGTGGAGGTCTTCAACAGCCACTACCAGACGATCGACACCGAGATCGAGCCGGTGCGCTGGGACGCGGCATCGCTGAGCACCAACGCCCGCTGGGGCCTCCCGGCCCTGGAGAAGTGGTACTTCGAGGCGTCACCCTTCGTCGGCGTGCCCCAGATCCCGCCGGCCGAGCCGCCGAAGCCCATGTCGCTCGAACGGTTCCTGCTCGAACAGTCCGCGCACTGACCTTCCGTACTCCCAGGAGTGACCATGGCACGAGTTCCCTATCTGCAGCGCGAGGACGCGGATCCCTCGCAGAAGCCCCTGTACGACCGGCTGGAAGCCGAGCGCAAGGTGCCGACGGCGAACATCTTCCTCGCCCTGACCAACGCGCCGACCCAGCTGGACGCCTTTCTGACCTACGCCAACTCGCTGCGGGCCGCCGACCTCAGCCCCAGGCTGCGCGAACTGGCGATCCTGACCGTGGGGTACGCGACCCGGTCGGCGTACGAGGTGGCGCACCACCAGTCGCACGGGCTGAAGGCCGGGCTCACCGGGCAACAGCTCGCGGCGGTGGCCGACTTCGAGTCGTCCGAGCTGTTCGACGCCACGGAGAAGGCGGTGATGCGGCTCGCGAAGGAGTCCACGCTCCACGTCGACGTCTCGGAGGAGACATGGCGTGCCGCCGCCGACCGGCTGACGGACAAGCAGATGGTCGAACTGTCGTTGTCCATTGCCTGGTACAACTCCGGCGTCCGCATCATGGGGCTGCTGGACATCGACCTCGAAGACAATTACCCGCATCCTTTCCCGAATTCGTAGGGAATTTTTGACATCTCCGCCCGGGCCGCTGGGACGGAGCGGTTTCAAGGAGTATTTCAATGGCGAAAATGCTCGCTGCACGACTGCACGCACTCGGTGAGCCGATGTCCGTGGACACGATCGACAGACCCAGCCCACGACCGACCGATGTGCTGGTGCGGGTCAAGGCGTGCGGGATCGTGCCGAACATGGCCAACGTGATCAACAACTGGCCGACCTGGTTCCCGCACCAGCCGTTGCCGAAGTTCCCCGCCGTCTTCGGTCTGGACGCCGCGGGCGTGGTCGAGCAGGTCGGCGAGGCGGTGCTGAACACCAAGCCGGGCGACCGGGTGTACGTCAACCCCCTGCGTGGGTGCGGGAGTTGCCAGGTGTGCCGGGGCGGTGAACTGAGCCGGTGCCGCTACTTCACCCTGAACGGCTACTTCAGCACTTCCCGTGACGGCCAGCGGATCTTCGACCTGTACCCCTACGGCGGCTTCGCGGAGTACATGACCGCCCCGCAGTACTCGATCGTCAACATCCCGGACAACATGACGTTCGAGCAGGCCGGCAAACTGGGCTACATCGGCACCTCCTACGGCGCCCTCAAGAACGCCGCGGCAAGCCCCGGCCAGGTCGCCCTCATCGACGGGATCACGGGAACCCTCGGTGTCGCCTCCACCGTGCTCGCGCTGGCCTCCGGTGCCTCCCGGATCCTCGGGACCGGCCGCAACGAGGAACTCCTCAAGCGCGTCAAGGAACTCGCCCCGGATCGCATCGAGGTCTTCCGGCTGGGCGACGGCTCCACCGGTGGGTGGGCGAAGTCCCGCACCGGCGGCGAAGGCGCGGACTACGTGATCAGCGCCCTGGGCGCCAAGGCGCCCGTGGAGACAATGCTCGACTCCATGCAGGGCGTCCGGCGGGGCGGCAGGGTGGTCAACGTCGGCGGTGTGGCCGACCGGCTGCCCGTGGACGTCAAGTGGCTCATGGACGAGCAGGTCCAGCTGATCGGCTCCAACTGGTTCAGCACCGCGCAGGGGCAGGAACTCGCCGACATGGTGGCCACGGGCGCCCTGGACCTGTCCTATCTGCAGGCCAAGCCGTTCCCTCTGTCCAGGGTCAACGAAGCGATCTCCGGACTCACGGACCGCGACGGCGGATTCAGCAACTACGTCGTCATCCCCTGAGGACATTCCCTCAAGACCCGTACTCACCCCGCGGCGGACCTGTCCTGCCCCGACACCGCCGCGGGGTGTCCATCCCACCGGCCGTGCACGCGGCCGGTGCACCCGGCAGGACGGAGGAGCCGGTGGAACTGCGCTGGCTGGAAACGTACGTCACCGTCGCGGAGGAACTGCACTTCGCCCGCGCGGCGGACCGGCTGCACCTGGCTCCCTCGGCGCTCAGCGCCCAGGTCAGGGCACTGGAGTCGCACCTGGGGGTCCGTCTGATCGACCGCGGACGACGCACCCGCCCGGCTCTCACCGGCGCCGGTCAGCTGTTCCTCGAAGAGGCACGGCTGACCCTCGCGCAGGCCGCCCGGGCGGAGGCGGTGGGCCGGCGTGCCGGTCGCGGGGAACTGGGGCACGCCGAGATCGCCTACGTGGCCTCCGCCGCCTTCTCCGGTGTGCTGACCGACGTCCTCACCCGGTGCGCGGCCCTCGACACCCATCTCACCGTGCAGGTGCGCGAGTTGGAGACACCGGCCCAGTTGGAGGCCCTGTCCTGCGGGGACGTCGACGTCGGCTTCCTGCGCTGGCGGCCGGAGTACCCGGCCGGGATCACGGCCACCTGTCTGCTCACCGAGGATGTCGTCCTGGCGCTGCCGGACGGCGCACCGCTGGCGGCGTACGAGACGGTGCCGGCGGCGGAGCTGCGCCACGAGCGGTTCGTGGCGCCGCACTTCGACGAGGAGTACGGCTGCCGCGACCAGATCCTGGAGGTGGCGGAGCGGGGCGGCTTCAGCCCTCAGTACGCGCCTCCGGTACGGGACTTCATCGCCGCGCTCACTCTGGTGGGTGGCGGTCTCGCCGTGGCGCTGGTGCCGGACTCGCTGCGCCGCGTACGGATACCGGGCGTCGCCTACCGCCCGCTGGCCGACGTACCGCTGACCACCCGGCTGGTGGGCGCGTACCGCAGGGGCGAGACCTCGCCTGCGGTACGCGGTGTGATCCGGCGTCTGCGGGCGACGTCCACGACCGCCGTCGCCTGACACAGCCGTGCCCCAGCAACGACGAACAGACGCATGGTGGAGGAACACATGACATCGATCAAGCACGTGGGAGTCGTCGGCGCCGGGCAGATGGGCCGGGGCATCACGGAGGTCTGCGCCCGGGCCGGGCTGCACGTCACGTTGTGCGACGTGACCGAGGACCGGGCCCGTGCGGGACTGGCGGGCGTGGCGGACTCCCTGCTCAAGGCGGAGAAGCGCGAAACCATCACCTCGCAGGACCGCGCCCATGCCCTGGCCGGGGTGTCGGTCACCGCCGACCTCTCCCGCCTGTCCGGGGCGGACCTGGTCATCGAGGCGGCCGTGGAGGACGAGCGGGCCAAGACCGCGCTGTTCCGGCAGCTGGACGACGTGGTCGCCGACCCGGCAGCCGTACTGGCCAGCAACACCTCCTCGATCCCCATCGCCCGGCTCGCGGCCGCGACCCGGAGGCCGGAAGCGGTGGTCGGGCTGCACTTCTTCAACCCGGTCCCCGTCATGCCGCTGGTCGAGGTGATCCCGTCGCTGCGGACCTCGAAGGCCACGGAGCTGCGCGTGCGTGACTTCGTGGGCGAGGTCCTGGGCAAGAAGACGGTCCTGGCGCAGGACCGCGCCGGCTTCGTCGTCAACTCCCTCCTGGTTCCCTACCTGTTGGCAGCGGTGCGGATGGTGGGCTCCGGCACGGCGACGGCGGAGGACATCGACACGGGGATGACGGCGGGCTGCGCCCACCCGATGGGCCCGCTGCGCCTCGCCGATCTGATCGGCCTGGACACCGTGGCCGCGATAGGCGAGGCGTTGTACGAGGAGTACAAGGAACCGCTGTACGCCCCTCCCCCGCTGCTGCGCCGCATGGTCGAGTCGGGGCTGCTGGGCCGCAAGTCGGGACAGGGGTTCTTCAGTTACCGGGCGGCCTGAGAACCCCAAGGCCGTCGTGGAACGACGAGCGACCTCCAGTTAGGCTCAGAAGATCGTTGTTCACAGACCGCTATGAGGGGGCCATGGCCGTCACCTACTTGATGCTCGCGCGGCTACCTGAAGGGGGCTTGGGTGCCTTCGACGCTTATGAAAGCGCTGTTCTGCCGCTCCTTGCCGAGTACGGCGGGCGTCTTGAGCGCCGACTTCGCACTCTGGACGATCGGGTCGAGGCCCACCTCATAACTTTTCCCGGCAGCGAGGATCTCGCTGCCTACCGGGCGGATCCCCGGCGCTCTGCCGCTGCACCGCTGCTGGAGTCGTCCGGGGCAGCGGTCGAACTGCTCGCGGTGCGCGACGTTTAGACGGCCTCTTCCGCGGCGCGCTCGTCGGTCTCGTCCGCCTGGGTGGTCAGCGGAACGCCGGGTGTCCGGTGATCGCCTGACCGACGACGAGCGTGTGCATCTCGCTGGTGCCTTCGTAGGTCATGACGGACTCCAGGTTGTTGGCGTGGCGCAGCGGTGAGTACTCCAGGGAGATGCCGCCCGCGCCGAGGACGGTGCGGCACTCCCGTGCGATGGCGATCGCTTCGCGGACGTTGTTCAGCTTGCCGACGCTGATCTGCTCGGGCCGGATGCGGTGCTGGTCCTTGAGCCGGCCCAGGTGGACGGCGAGCAGTGCGGAGTTGCCCAGGGCCACGGTCATGTCGGTGAGCTTCTTCTGGGTGAGCTGGAAGGCGCTGATCGGTTTGTCGAACTGGACGCGGGAGTCGGCGTACTCGATGGCCGCCTGGAGCGAGTCGCGGGCGGCGCCGACCGCGCCGAACAGGATGCCGAAGCGGGCCTCGTTCAGACAGGACAGCGGTCCGCGCAGGCCCTCCGCGTGCGGGAGCCGTGCCGAGTCGGGCAGCCGTACGTTGTCGAAGTACAGCTCCGAGGTGACGGACGCGCGCAGCGACATCTTCTGCTTGATGTCCTGCGTGGTGAAGCCGGGCGTGCCGCGTGGGACGAGGAAGCCGCGGATGCCGTCCTCGGTCTGTGCCCAGACGGTGGCCACGTCGGCGATACCGCCGTTGGTGATCCACATCTTGGAGCCGCTCAGGATCCAGTCGTCGCCGTCGCGGACGGCCCTGGTGCGCATCCCCGAGGGGTTGCTGCCGAAGTCGGGCTCGGTCAGGCCGAAGCAGCCGATCGCCTCACCGGCGGCGAGCCGGGGCAGCCACTCCTGCTTCTGCTCCTCCGAGCCCCACTTCCAGATGGAGAACATCGACAGCGAGCCCTGCACCGAGACGAAGCTGCGGAAGCCCGAGTCCGCCGCCTCCAGCTCCATGCACGCGAGGCCATAGCTGACCGCGTTCGTCCCGGCACAGCCGTAGCCCTCCAGGTGCATGCCCAGCACGCCCAACTTGCCGAGTTCAGGGGCGAGTTCGCGGGCGAAGTGCGCGTTCTCGAACCACTCGCCGATGTGCGGGCGCACCCGGTCGGCGAGGAACTTGGCCACGGTGGCCTGGATCTCGCGTTCCTCGTCGGTGAGGGTGGAGGAGAAGTCGAGCAGGTCGAGGGGGTCCTTCATCGGCTTGGCGCCGCTCATCGTGAGCTCCTGGGGGTTGTGGTGATCGGTTCGGTTGTGGCAGCTGCACGGGGAACGGCCGGGTGACCGTTCTTCCCGGCGCTCAGGTGTGGTCGGAAACGCGGTGGAGGATCTCCGTGGTGTGCTGGCCCAGGCGCGGCGGCGGCAGACGGTACTGCGCCGGCGTGCCGCTCAGTGCGATGGGGTTCGCGATCTGGCGGGCGTGCTTGCCGACACCTCCGTCGACGGCTGCGGCGGGGATGTCGACGATGCCGGGGAGACCGAGCTTGTGGGCGAAGGCGAATGCCTCGTCGAGGGTGTTGACCGGTCCGGCGGGCACCCCCGCGGCCAGCAGGACGGCCGACCAGTGGTCGGCTCCGGCCGCTCCCAGCCGTTCGCTGAGGATGTCCCGGAGGGCGGCGCGGTGGACGACCCGGTCGGCGTTGGTGCGGAAGCGGTCGTCGGCCGCGAGACCGGGGTCCCCGACGGCCTCGGCGAGCGCCACGAACTGCCGGTCGTTGCCCACCGCGAGCGCGATCGGACGATCGGCGGCCGGGAAGGTCTCGTACGGGGCGATGCTCGGGTGCGCGTTGCCCATACGGCCCGGAACCACACCGGCGACGGCGAACGCCGACGCCTGGTTGACCATGGCCGACAGCAGCGAACCGAGCAGGTTCACCTCCACGTGCTGTCCCTCGCCGGTGGCGTCCCGGTGCCGGAGGGCCGCGAGGACGCCGAGCGAGGCGTGCAGGCCGGTGATCACGTCGACCAGGGCCACGCCCGCCTTCACCGGCTCCCCGCCCGTGTCCCCGGTGACGCTCATCAGCCCGCCGACGGCCTGGACGAGCAGGTCGTATCCGGGGATCGCCGCGCCCGCGCCGCTGCCGAAGCCGCTGATCGAGCAGTAGACCAATCCCGGTTGCCGGGCCCGGAGTTCGCGAGGGCCGAGCCCGAGCCGTTCCATCGTGCCGGGACGGAAGTTCTCGACCAGCACGTCGCACTCGGCGACCAGGGCGCGGGCCTGTTCGAGGCCGGCGTCGGTCGTGAGGTCCAGGACGACGGACTTCTTGTTCCGGTTGACGCTCAGGAAGTACGTCGACGTGCCGTCGTCGTCGGTCGGCGGGTACCAGGCCCGGGTGTCGTCCCCGATGCCCGGCCGTTCCACCTTCACCACATCGGCGCCGAGATCGGCGAGGAGCATGGTGGCGTAGGGCCCCGCGAGAACCCGGGAGAAGTCGGCGATACGCAGCCCCTCCAGCGCGCCATGCCCGGCTCCGTCGGGAACGGCGGTCCATCCGTCCGACGCGTCGTGCTGGGTGTCCACGCCCCGTCCTCTCTGATCGTCCTGCGTGCGCGAGGTGGCTGCGTCTCGGCCGGTTCCCGTCACCACCGGCGCCCCAGAGGCCGTGTCGGGCGGGCGAGCTCAACAAGGGGCAGGCCCTGGCCGGTGGGGGCGACGGACCGTACGACACTCACCCTCGCCCCCACCGCGACCACGACCGGCGCCGTCCCGGTGACCTGGCAGAGCAGGTTGAAGCCCTCGTCCATCGCGACGAACCAGGTGTTGTGCGGGGCATGGCCGTTGCGGCGCACGACGACACCGGAGCCCTCGCTTCGCTCCCGTTTGAAGGCCATGGAGCCGCAGGAACGGCAGTACGGGCGGCGATAGGCCGGAGTGCCGCACCACAGGCAGCGCTGGAAGAGGAGTTCCCGGCCGGCCGCGGGTGTGTCGGGCGCGGCTGCGGCAGCCGTGTCGCGGTCTTCTCCCGCCTCGGTGTGTTCGCGGGTGTCCGTCTGAAGCATCACGGCCTCCTGTACGCAGTCCGGTGACCGGAAACGAGTGGTCGGGATCCGATGTGGCTCCATCACCCTGGCCCTGTTGCGGAGCGCCGGTCAACGACGTGCTGACGCATCTTTGTGCGCGGAAAACGCTCTGTTCGCTGAGGTCGGAGCGGGTTTCCCGGCGCTACTCTCCCTGTGCGGCGCCGAGACGAGGCCGTGCTCGCAGGCGTAACCCTGCAGCAGTGAGCGCAGTCGGCCGCGTCCCCGGTGCAGTCGGGACAGCACCGTGCCGAGGGGGGTCCGCATGATGTCGGCGATCTCCCGAACGGTGAAGCCCTCGACGTCGAAGAGGTATACGACGATGCGGAAGTTCTCGGGGATGGCCCGCAGCGCCGCTTCGACGTCCGCGTCGGGCAGGTGGTCGAGCACCTCGGATTCGGCCGAACGCAGCCCCGTGGACGTGTGCGACTCGGCGCGGGCCAGCTGTCGGTCCGTCGGCTCCACCGTGTCGTCGTACTGCGGCCGACGCCGTTGGCTGCGGCGGGAGTTGAGGAAGGTGGTCGTGAGGATGCGGTACAGCCATGCCTTGAGATTCGTCCCCTCGCGGAACTGGTGGAACGAGGTGTAGGCCTTGGCGTACGTCTCCTGGACGAGGTCCTCGGCGTCGGCCGGACGGCCGGTCATGCGCAGGGCGGCCGAATAGAGTCCGTCGAGGAACGCGAGGGCCGGTTCGAAGCGGGCCTGGTGCTCCGCATCGGACCGCGTCGGGACCTGTGCCTCTCGGACAGTGTTCTGGGCGGCTCCGGAGAGGGCTCGGGTTGTGGTCATGACGCCTCCTGGGAGGTGTGGTCGAGCGACAGCCGGGTCAGGTGTCCGGCCGGCTCAAGGCAGGCCGGTACGTCGTGCAGGGCGAGGACGACGGTGGTGTCGGGCAGGTTCGTGAGGATCCCGAGTACATGGCGGGCGGTCCGGTCGTCCAGGCCCGTGGTGGGTTCGTCGACGATCAGTACGTGCGGGTGGCGGGCCAGGGCCCGGCCCAGGTAGACCCGGCGCAGCTCCCCGCCGGAGAGCTGTCTCCCGCCGGGGCCGACAGGGGTTGTGGCGGTCAGTCCGCTGTCGTTCAGGCGTAGTTGGGCTAGGCGTTCGTCGACCTCGTCGTCGGTCAGGGCGGCGTCGGAGAGGCGCCAGTTGGATCCGAGGGTGCCGGTGAAGAGGTGGTCGTCGGCGGCGACGGACACGACGGCGGGCCGGCCGTCGCGGTCTTCGGCCGCTTGCCTCAGCGACGAGGCGAGGGCTCGGAGCAGAGTGCTCTTGCCGCTGCCGGAGCGGCCGGTGACGACGAGCATCGCGCCCCGGGTGACGGTGGCCCCGAGGACACGCCCGGGCCGGAGAGCCATCGGCGGAAGGGGGTGGTCGGCGAAGCCGATGCCCTGCTCGGTGGACCATGACCGTAGCCCCGGAACGGCGGTGTCGCCCACGGTGATCGGCGCGCCGGCCGTGAGCCTGTGGTGTGCGGCCTTCGCAGCGGCTCGGGCTTCAGCGGCGGCCGCCAGTTGCTCGGCCTGGGCCAGTACGCCGAGGGACAGCAGAGCGACCAGCACGAACGTGGGGGCGTCCGGTGCGCTGTCGACGGCGGCCGTGACGGTCAGCGTGACCGTGCCGATCAGGCCGGTGGCCAGCGTGGTCCGGTGCCTTCGCCGGCCGGAGGATTCCCGCACGACGTCGAGTCGGGTGAACCTCGCCGTCGTACGCGCCGCCAGCTGCTCGGCGGCGCCGAGCGATGCCAGCTCCGTCCAGGCGTCGACGGCGGTGACGACTTCGGCGCGCAGCGCCTTCCGAGTGTGCTGCTCGGTTTCGCGCGCGGTGCCGGGCGTACGGTGGGCGATCGCCGCCATGACGACGACACCGGCCGCGAGTACGGCGGCCGGTACGAGGGACGTGGACACCGCGACGGCGAGGACGGTGCCGACGGTCAACGCGGCGGTGACGGTGACGGGGGTTGTGAACTCGATCAGTGCCATCCCGGCGCTGTCGGCGTCGGCCATGCTGCGGTCGAGCAGTTCTCCCGACCACAGGCCGTCCGCCTGTGCCCGGTCGGCGCCTGCGGCACGGTCGAACAGGCCGGCCCGAGCGGTGGCGACCCGGCGCAGAGCGGCGGCGTGCAGGACCAGGCGCTTGCTGTAGTTGCCGGCGACGCGGGCCAGGGCGAACGCGCGCACACCGCCGCTGGGAGCGATGTAGGAGAAGGAGCTGACGGTGGCCGCCCCGGCGACGGCACAGGCGCTGATGAACCAGCCCGAGAGCCCGAGCAGTCCGACGGTGGACAGTTCGGCGACGACCGCGAGCACCAACCCGCCCGCCGCGAGGGAACGCGCCCTCCCACCACGGTTGTCCGGGCTACGGCTGCTGCTCATCGCGCGTTCACCGGCCTCGCGTCGTGCAGGAGGCCGTCGTCGATCGCGAGCACGGTGTCGGCGGCCGCGGCCAGCGGGAAGGAGTGGGTGGCGATGACGACGGTGCAGCCGTCGGTGGCCCGTCGCAGGGCGTCGACGACCTCGAGTTCGCTGTCCGCGTCGAGGTGGGCGGTCGGCTCGTCGAGCAGCCAGAGCCGGGCTCCGCGCAGAAAGGCACGGGCGATGGCGATCCGGCGGGCCTCACCGGTCGACACACCCCAACCGCCCTCACCGAGACGGGTGTTGAGTCCCTCGGGGAGGCCCTCGATCACGGCGCTCAGCCCGGCGGCATCGACGGCCCTGCGGATCTGTTGCTCGGTGGCCTCCGGGCGGCCGAGGCGGATGTTGTCGCGGACGGTCGCGTCGAGCAGCACGGTCTGCTGTCCGACCCAGGCGCATCCGCCGAGCGCCGGCACCTGCCGTACGGACGAGGTCTGCCACCGGACCGAGCCGGCCGACGGCCGACGCAGGCCGGCCATCAACGACAGCAGCGTGCTCTTTCCGGAGCCGGAGGCACCGGTGATCACGGTCCAGGTGCCCGGTGCGAACTCGGCGTCGGCACTGACGGTGTCGTGGTCGGCGTCGCCATAGCGGAACCGGACGTCTGTCAGCGACACGCCGACCGGCTCGGTCAGCGGCGGACAGGCCGCCGGAATCACCTCGGCGGGGGTGTCCTCGACGATGCCGCGAATGACGCCGGCCGCGACCGTCGCGCGTTCCCGCTGGTGGAAGGCGGCGGCCCTGGCACGCATCGGGGCGAAGTACATCGGGCACACCAGCAGCACCAGCAGACCGGTGAACAGGTCGAGGTGTGGCGCGTACGGCACCTGCACATAGCCGAGCAGCGACAGGCCGATGTAGGTGGCGTTCACCGCGATGGAGAACGTGATGACGATGTCCATGATCATTCCGGACAGGAAGGCGCGGCGCAGCACGCTCATCGTCGCCTTGTTCAGCTGCTCGGCGGCCGTGGTCAGGGTTCGGCCGCGTCGGCCGACCGCGCCCAGTTCGCGCAGCGTCCGCATGCCGCGGAAGCTGTCGAGGACGACGGCGTTCAGGTGCCGGGTCGCGGCCGCCTGCCGGTCCGCGCCGTGCTGCGCGAACAGGCCCGCCAGGCGCATGTTGAGGGGCAGCAGCGCGGTGGTCAGGACCAGCACGATCGCGGCCGGCCAGTGCACCGCGGCCGTGACCGCCAGTGCGGCGAGCATGGACAGCGGTGCCGACCGACGCACGGGTGTGGTCTGCGCGTGGAAGTCCGCGACGTCGTCGGCGAGATCGACCATCGCCCACGCGGCCTCCGCCGGACCGGTTTCGCTGGTCCGCCCGGCGGTCGGCAGCAGAGCACCCGTCAACTGCCGCCGCAGTCCGGCCGCGACGGCACGTGCGCCCCGCGCCGCGAGCGTGTCGGCCGTCCAGCCCGCGGCCACCGCCGGCACGCTCGTGACGGCGAAGGCCACGAGGCCCCATGTCTCGTGCGCCGCGGCCCGGTCCATCACTGCCTGGGCCGTCCATGCCAGGGCGCCCCAGCGGGTGATCGTGAACAGCGTCTCCAGTGTCCGGAGAGTGCCCGACAGGCGGAACCAATGCCGTCCCGGCGCGGCGCACACGGCGAGCCAGGCGCTGTCGTTCTTCTCGTTCATCTCATTCGTCGTCATGGGGGCGCCGCTCGTCGACGATCCACACGATGCCACCGGTCAGAGCGATGGCGATCATGCCCAGGGTGGTCAGCAGCTGCGAGTGGATCTGCGCGTAGCCACCGAACATCCCCTGGCAGACGAAGTAGGCGAGCAGGCCCAGCACGGTCCAGACGACCGCGGCGAGCAGTCGCAGCACGGCACGAACCGGCGTGGGAAGCGAGCTTCGGGTGGTCATGAGTGCGCTCCCGCGGTGTCGGGCTTTCCGGCGAAGGCCCGGTGGGCGAACACGTTGTAGGCCAGCACCAGCGGCATGTTCAGGCCGATGCCCACAAGGATGAAGACCATCGTGGAGTGCGGGCCGGCCGCGCTGTCGACCGTGAGGCCCGGTGGTAGGAGCACCGGGTAGCGGGCGACGCCCAGGGCGAGGAACACGGACACCGTCGCGATCACGAGCCCGCCGAGCGGCAGGGTGTCCGCCGCCCCGGACTGCCGCTTCCACGGAAACGTGACGAGTGAGGCGGCCGCTCCCCCGGCGGCGAACAACAACAGGACGGCGAACGCGAAGGCGCGCCCCGGGCTGTCGAGGTTCAGCGGCGCCCCGGTGGTGTCGACAGTGACGAGGACGAGAACCAGCAGCACTCCCCCGGCCACCGTGGCGACCGCACCCCGTCGTCCCGCCGACTCCCGCAGCGGCCCCGACGACTTGTGCTTGGTGTAGGCGTAGCCGAGAGCGGTGTACGCGGCCGTGACCGCGAGCCCCGACAGCACACAGAACCAGCTGAAGGCCCCGAAGGCCGACCCGGTGTACACGTCACCCCGCAGATGTACCGCCGAGGTCAGGGTCCCCAGGACGAAGCCCTGCGCGAACGCGGCCAGCAACGACGCCACGCCGAAGGCGGTCGTCCAGCGGGGCGCCGGTGGCGCCTGGGACGCCATCTCGACACTGACACCGCGCACGATCAGGGAGAACAGCATCACGGTCATCGGCAGGTAGGCGTGCGGCAGGAGTGTGCCGAAGGCCAGGGGGAAGCCCGCCCAGAGCGCGACGCCGAGCAGGATGAGCCAGGTCTCGTTGCCGTCCCAGCCCACCGCGACGGACTCCAGCATGTGCCGCCGGTGTGCGGGGTCGCGTTCGAAGAGGGTGGCGACGCCGACTCCGAGGTCGTAACCGTCCAGCACGACGTACATCAGGAGACAGGCGAGGACGGTCGCCGCCCAGAGGGTGGTGGTCATCGCGCCGCCACCTCCCGGGAGCCGATCTGTACGGGAAGCTCAAGCGGTACGCCGTCCTTGGCGAGGCCGGTGTCCGGCAGGTTCTCCGGTGGAGTCTCCCGCCCGGGGTCGTCGCGTTCCGGGCCGATGCGCATGGTGCGGACGATGTAGACGACGTAGGCCACCAGCATGATCAGGTAGAGCGCGGAGAAGCCGATCACCGAGAACAGGACTTCGCCGGGCGCCAGCCGGGACACCGCGGCCGAGGTGCGGAGCTGCCCGAACACGATCCACGGCTGACGTCCCGCTTCCGCGGTGACCCAGCCCCCGAGGATGGCGAGGATCCCCACCGGAGTCGTCCAGAGGACGAACCGGTGGAAGCGACGCGCGGTCCACAGGCGGTTGCGCATACGCAGGACCGTGGCGGCGAACGCCGTGCCGAACATCAGCACCGCCGCCAGGAACATGACGCGGAAGCCCCAGAAGGTCGCGGCCATGTCGGGCCGGTCGACGGCCGGGGTGAGCTTCAGGCCGGGCATGGCCGTCTTGCAGCTGAGGTCTTTGGCTATGTAGCTGCCGAGGCACGGAATGTCGAGCTCGGCGATGTTCCGCGCGGCCTGCTGGTCCGGGACGGAGAACAGGACGAAGCCGGTGTTCCCGTTGCCCCAGTTCCCCTCGATCGCCTCCAACTTCGAGAGCTGATACGGCAGTTCATGCCCGGCCACACCGTCACCCAGGTACAGCTGAACGGGCATCAGCAGCGCGGCGATCCCGAGCGCGATGGACATCGAGCGGCGGGCGAAGCCCTTCGCGCGGCCCTTGACGAGGTACCAGGCCGAGATCCCGGCGACGAAGAAGCTCGCCGAGATCAGCACGGCGGCCAGCATGTGCGGCCAGCGCCAGATGAACGACGGGTTGAAGATGACACGCATCCAGTCCGTGGGCTCGAACTGGCCGTGGACGACCTTGAATCCTGCGGGTGTCTGCATCCACGAGTTCGCCGCGATGATCCAGGTGGACGACAGGACGGTGCCGACCGACACCATCACGGTGGACAGGAACATGGTGCCCTTGCGGACGCGGCCGTCGCCGTAGAGCAGGACGCCGATGAAGCCGGCCTCGACGAAGAAGGCCGTCACGACCTCCATGCCGATGATCGGCCCGATGATCGGGCCCGTCCTCGCGCCGTACACGCCCCAGTTGAGACCCATCTGGAAGGTGATGACGGCGCCGGCGACCACGCCGATCGCGAAGCCGACGGCGAAGATGCGCCGCCAGAACCGGAACATCTGCAGATAGACCGCCCTGCCGGTACGCCAGTACAGGCCGTAGACGACCGCCAGGAAGATCGACAGGCCGACGGTGATCGCCGGGAAGGTCATGTGGAACATGACGGTGATGGCGAACTGCCATCGCGACAAGTCGAGAAGACTCATCACTGCTCCCTTACGAGAGGTTCGAGAGGGGCGGGTTCAGGCGTCGACGACTGGAGTGGCGACCGACGTGGACTTGCCGAAGCGCGGCAGGGCGGCGGCGCCGACCGCGAGGAGGGCGACGATGCCCATCTGCACGTACTCGACTCCGGCGAAGGCGTGGGCGACGTTGTGCGGTGCCAGGGCCAGATAGAGGGTGCCGAGGGTGGCCACCCCGAGGGCGAGTCCGCTCTGCTGCAGGGTGATCAGTACGCCGCTGCCGATACCGGCCAGGTGCGTGGGGACGTCGGCGAGCACGCTGCGGAAGAGGCCGGCGAACAGCATCGACTGTCCGGCACCGACCAGGGCCAGCGGCACGGCCATCGCCCACAGGCTGACGTGCGGCCAGTTCCCCAGCAGGACCGCCACCAGTGAGACCAGTCCGGTGAGTTGCACGACGGCGCCGGCGGACAGCGCCGCCCGGCCGAAACGTGTGATCAGGCGGGGTGCGACCAGTGAACCGGCGAAGAAGAGCAGGGCCATCGGCAGGATCGCCAGCCCGCTGTGCAGGGCATCGGCGTGCAGGCCGTTCTGGACCGTGAGGGCGAAAACGAACATGAAGGCGCCGAAGCCGATACTGAAGGCGAACACCATGGTCAGTCCGCGGGACATCGACGGCAGGCGCAGCAGGGACGGCGGCAGCAGGGGGACCTCGCCGCGCCGCTCGGTGCGCTTCTCCACGAGGTAGGTGGCGGCGCCCAGGACGATCGCGGCGGCGAACATCACCCAGGTCCACCACGGCCAGCCCAGGGAGTGCCCCTCGGTGAGCGGCACCAGCAGGGCGGTCAGCGTGGCGGCGAACAGGACGGTGCCGGGCAGGTCGATGCCGACCGGGTGGTGCGAGCGGGTGTCGGGCACGATCCGGGCCGCCACGAACAGCACCACCACGCCGATGGGCACGTTGACCAGGAAGATCGGCCGCCAGGAGGTACCGGCGATGTCCGCACTGACCAGCAGACCGCCGACGAGTTGTCCGACCACGGCGGCGATACCGGAGGTGGCCCCGTACAGGGCCACGGCACGGGATTTGCGCTCCCCTTCGAGGACATGGTGGAAGGTCGCCAGCACCTGCGGGATGAGCAGGGCGGCGGTGGCGCCCTGGACGATGCGGGCCGCGATCAGCGCACCCACGCTCGGAGCGACGCCGCAGGCCAAGGAGGCCAGCACGAAGCCCACGAGCGCCCCGAGGAAGATGCGCCGACGGCCGAAGCGGTCACCAAGGCGGCCCCCTAGGACCAGCAGAGTCGCGTACGCGACGCCGTACCCGGCGATCACCAGTTCCAGCGACGACGCGGAGGCGTGCAGTGAGGCGTCGATGCTGGGCAGGGCCACGTTGGTGATGAAGAAGTCCATGATCGGCAGGAACGCCCCGGCCAGCAGGATGAACACCCCGACCGGGTGCAGGCCGCCGGCACGGGCCACGGCATGGGGCGAGAGCGTCGTCGCTCCGGCGTGCCGGGAGGAGGAAGTGGTTGTCGTCATGACAGCCCCCAGGGAAAGGAAGTCACACAGGGAAGTTATGTACTCATAACTATGAGCACATAACGAGTATGCCCCCATAACTACATGGCGGCAACCCCGTACCCTGGAGCCGTGATGGAGGACCAAGCGCAACAGACGGGCCCGACAGCAGGGCCGGACCACGAGCAGCGGTGGGCGGAACTGGCCGACCTCGTACTGATCATCAGCCGGGAGATCCAGTTCCGTCGCTACACGGACGAGCGGGCTGTCCACCTGTCACAGTCCGAGGGCATGGTGATGCGCTACCTGAAGAGCGACCCCGCCGCCACACCCAGCCGCATCGCCACCGCGACCGGGCTCCAGCGCACCAACCTCTCCACCGTCCTGCGCGGACTGGAGGAGAAGGGCTTCATCGAGCGGCGCGCCCACTCGGACGACGGTCGTGGGGTGACGGTCCACTCCACCGAGCGCGGCCGCGGCAACACCGTCCTCGTCCGCCAGGAATGGGCCACGACCGTCTCCGAGGCCGCGGGCCACGACACCGAACACCTCGACGCCGCCCTCGCCCTGCTCAGCGCCGTGGAGACCGGACTGGCCAGGACACGGCCACGGAACCGCGCCACACCCCCGACAACGGAGACCTGACCTTCCGAGGCCCGCGCCGGTGGGCCGCCGCCTGCAGGCCAGGGCCCTCCAGCGGGAGCGGAGCGACCCTCGGGTCCGAGTCGTCGACGGCCGCACACTGCCGATCGCCCTCTACCGCAACGGCCGACCAAGCCGGATGGCGAACCACCGCCGGAGCACTAGTCGACCGGGTCGTACCACCGATACATTCCGGCCCGGCTGGCGTCGGGGTCGAGCCTGTCCAGGATGGCCTGGCTGATATCGGTGAGCTGGGTGATCTGCTCGGGCGTGAGTGCGTCGATGACAGCGTCCCGGACGAAGGACACATGGCCCGGAGCGGCCTCCCGCACCTTTTGCCAACCGGCCTCCGTGAGGCGGGCATTGGTGGCACGCCGGTCCGTCGGGCAGGGGAAGCGCTCCAGCAGGCCGCGGGCCTCCAGGCGCTGCACCACGTGGGAGAGCCGGGCGAGGGTGGCGATGGTTCCCGCAGCGAGCTTCGTCATCCGCATGGTCCGGTCGGGCGCCTCGGAGAGCATGGCGAGCACTTGGTAGTCGAAGTGGGTCAGCTGGGCGTCGCGCCGCAACTGGCTGTCCAGGGCTGTCGGCAGCAGCTCCAGTACGGCGGCCATCCGCAGCCATGCCGACAGTTGCTCCCGGGTGAGCCATCGCGTTTCCACGTCCGCATTATGTCAGCACCGAAATAGTTGTTGCTACAACCTGGCTCGCCATGCCATGGTTGTAGCTACAACCAATGGAGGTCGTCATGGCGCACATCAGCATCATCGGCAGCGGGAACATGGGGCAGGCCATCGCCGGCCTCGTCGGCAAGAGCGGCGACACCGTGGAAGTCCTCGGCAGCTCCGACGCGGAGCGGGAGATCACGGGCGACATCGTGGTGCTTGCCGTGCCGTATCCGGCCGTCGGGCAGGTCATCGCCCAGCGGGGTGCGCAGTTGACCGGCAAGGTCGTCGTCGACATCACGAACCCGCTGGACTTCCAGACCTTCGACTCGCTGGTCGTCCCGGCCGACGGCTCCGCCACCGCCGAGATCGCCGCCGCACTGCCCGAGTCGCGTGTCATCAAGGCGTTCAACACCAACTTCGCCGCCACGCTGGCCACCGGCACGCTGAACGGGCGACCGGCCACCGTGCTGCTCGCCGGTGACGACGCGAACGCCAAGACGGCGCTCGCCCTCGTGATCAGCGCCGCCGGACTGCGAGCCGTGGACGCGGGCGGTCTCAGGCGGGCCCGGGAGCTGGAGGCGGTCGGCTTCCTGCAGCTCACCCTCGCCGTCGGCGAGAAGACCTCCTGGACCGGCGGATTCGCCCTCGCCGACTGACACCACCGTTTCCGAACCAGCGGTCACAACAAAGGAGAACTCCGATGGGAATCGGTCCGGTGCGGCTGAACCACGCCGTCCTGTTCGTCGCCGATCTGGCACGCTCCGAGCGGTTCTACACCGAGGTCTTCAGCATGGACGTCGTCCTGCGCGAACCCCGAGCCAACGTGGCGTTTCTGCGGTTGCCGCGTTCCGTCCACGATCACGATCTCGGCCTCATGGGCGTCGGCCGGTCCGCACCGCCCAGGCGCCACGGCGGGATCGGGCTCTATCACCTGGCCTGGCAGGTCGACACCATCGACGAACTCCAGCACCTCCGCAAGGTATTGGCGAAGGCCGGCGCGTACACCGGGGAGTCCAGCCACAGCGGCACGACCAAGAGCATCTACGGCTCCGACCCCGACGGCAACGAGTTCGAGGTCATGTGGATGCTCCCTCGCGACCAGTGGAGCGCGTACGCGACCACCGTGCCCGTCGAACGCCTGGACCTGGCGGCCGAGGTCAGCCGCTGGAGCGGCATACGCACCGCCGGCGAGATCCGCTGAACCGGACTCGCTCGCCGGCACCTACGCAAAACCCAGAGCCGCTACACCATCGTGAATTCGAAAGGTATGTGATGGAACGCAACGTGCAGAAGCCGAACCAGAAGTCACGACGCACGCTGCTGCGTGGTGCCGTGCTCGGCGGGACCGGTATTGCCGCGGCCTCCCTGCTTTCCCCCGGAAGTGCGGCGGCCGCCGACTCCGGCGACGGGCTCGTGTTCCCCGGGGTCGATGTCGTCACCGACGCCTCGCACGCCAGCAGAGAGGTGGCCGTGCTGCTCCAGCGCTATTTCGCCCGCAAGAGCGCGCACGACCTCGACGGGTGGATGTCCTTCTTCTCGCGCGATCCGATCACCTACATCGATGCGGTCGTGAGCGCGGGCTACTTCACCTGGGACGCCCTGCGCGACGGGCTGGCCCAATTCGTTCCCACCTGGCCCAGCGACGGCAAGTCGTACCCCACGCGGATTCTGGGCGACGCGACCAGCGCCCTCGTGTTCTTCACCGACACCGCCGGTCTGTTCGGGCCTTCCGAGATCCGCGCGGCCGGCGTCGTCAACTTCCGCCGCCATAAAATCACCCGGCAGATCGACTACTGGGACGGTCGGCATTTCGGCATGGCCAACACGGCGGCCCTCGCGGCATACGGGTCCGGGTCCCTGCCGGACTACGGAGAATCCACCGTCGGCGAAACCGCCGCGCCCGCCATGAAACACCTCGTGAGCAGGCTCGCACAGGCCCTGCGTCATGGCGACGGCGCCGCCGCCGCTGAACTCTTCGCACCCGCCGCCGTCTTCGAGGACATGACGGCCCACCTGCACATCGTCGGTCCCCGAAGCATCGGCACCTATCTGACCGACGCCGCCGCCCTGCTGCCCTACGCCGGTGGCGGTACGGCGGTTCGCCACATCGTCGGCAGCGCGGTGGGCGGGGGGTACGAGTGGACGGCGTCCGACAGTGCGGTCACCCGTGGCATCGTCGGCCTTGAGGTGGACCGCTGGGGCAGGATCACCCGCTTCACCGCACTGTGGGACGGCTCACTCGTGGACGACACCACCTTGGTCTCACTGGGCCGCACGGCGATCGAAAGGTAGAAAAGCCACCTCTCCGGAGTGGGAAGACCGGCGATTCGTCCCCTGCGGAGAACGCACCGCCCGTATCGCCCGTACCCTTCGTGGTGTCTACGGCGTCAGATAGAGGGCGCCAAACCACTGGAGGCAACACCCCGTGCTGATTGCTCAGCGTCCGTCCCTTACCGAAGAAGTTGTCGACGAGTTCCGCTCCCGGTTCGTCATCGAGCCGCTGGAGCCGGGCTTCGGCTACACCCTCGGCAACTCTCTGCGTCGTACGCTCCTCTCCTCGATCCCGGGTGCGGCGGTCACGTCCATCCGCGTCGACGGTGTCCTGCACGAGTTCACCACCGTGCCGGGTGTCAAGGAGGACGTCACCGACCTCATCCTCAACATCAAGCAGCTCGTCGTCAGCAGCGAGCAGGACGAGCCCGTCGTGATGTACCTGCGCAAGCAGGGCCCGGGTCTCGTCACCGCCGCCGACATCGCGCCCCCGGCCGGTGTCGAGGTGCACAACCCCGACCTCCTCCTCGCCACGCTCAACGGCAAGGGCAAGCTGGAGATGGAGCTGACCGTCGAGCGCGGTCGCGGCTATGTCTCCGCCGTGCAGAACAAGCAGGTCGGGCAGGAGATCGGCCGTATCCCGGTCGACTCCATCTACTCGCCGGTTCTCAAGGTCACGTACAAGGTCGAGGCGACGCGTGTCGAGCAACGCACCGACTTCGACAAGCTGATCGTCGACATCGAGACCAAGCAGGCCATGCGTCCGCGTGACGCCATGGCTTCGGCCGGCAAGACGCTCGTCGAGCTGTTCGGGCTCGCCCGCGAGCTCAACATCGACGCCGAGGGCATCGACATGGGCCCGTCCCCCACGGACGCCGCCCTCGCCGCCGACCTGGTGCTGCCGATCGAGGATCTCGACCTCACCGTCCGGTCGTACAACTGCCTCAAGCGTGAGGGCGTCCACTCCGTGGGCGAACTCGTCGCCCGCTCCGAGGCCGACCTGCTCGACATCCGCAACTTCGGTGCGAAGTCGATCGACGAGGTCAAGGCGAAGCTGGCCGACATGGGCCTGGCCCTGAAGGACAGCCCGCCCGGATTCAACCCGACCGCCGCCGCGGACACCTTCGGCGCGGACAACGACGCGGACGGGAGCTTCGTGGAGACCGAGCAGTACTGACCACTGCGGCAACCGGCCGGGGTGCGGTGACACTTCGCGTACGGGGCAGGAGAACCTCGACACGGTTCCCTGCCCTCGGCCCCCCGGCCGGGGCCACGCCGCGCGCGAACACTGGCCGCGCGGCGGTCGGCGACAGAGCGGCGCTCCGGTGCCTGACGTACGACCCGCTGGCCCGCTCAGCCGGCGGCGTCAGGCGCTCAGCGCCGCCAGTACGACGGACCTGGCCTCCTCCTGGACCTGGCTCAGATGGTCCGGGCCGAGGAACGACTCCCCGTAGATCTTGTAGACGTCCTCGGTGCCCGAGGGGCGGGCCGCGAACCAGGCGTTGGCGGTGGCGACCTTGATGCCGCCGAGGGCGGCGCCGTTGCCGGGAGCCTCGGTGAGGACCGTGGTGACCGGCTCGCCCGCGAGGGTGTCGGCGGTGACCTGGCGCGGGGACAACTTGGCGAGCAGGGCCTTCTCCTCGCGGGAAGCGGGAGCGTCGACGCGCGCGTAGGCGGGGGCGCCGAAGCGGTCGGTGAGCTGCGCGTAGTGCTGTGACGGGGTCTTTCCGGTGACGGCCGTGATCTCGGAGGCGAGCAGCGCCAGGGTGATGCCGTCCTTGTCGGTGGTCCACACCGAGCCGTCGCGCCGCAGGAAGGACGCGCCGGCCGACTCCTCGCCGCCGAAGCCGAGGGTGCCGTCGGACAGGCCGTCCACGAACCACTTGAAGCCGACGGGAACCTCGACGAGCGGCCGCCCGACGTCCGCCGCGACCCGGTCGATCATGCTGGACGACACCAGCGTCTTGCCGATCCCGGCGCCCGCGGGCCACTGCTCCCGGTGCGAGAACAGGTACGAGATCGCCACCGCCAGATAGTGGTTGGGGTTCATCAGGCCCCCGTCCGGCGTGACGATGCCGTGCCGGTCGGCGTCGGCGTCGTTGCCGGTGGCGATGTCGAACCGGTCCCGCTGCGCGATGAGCGAGGCCATGGCGTACGGCGAGGAGCAGTCCATGCGGATCTTGCCGTCCCAGTCCAGCGTCATGAAACGCCAGGTGGGATCGGTGAGCGGGTTCACCACCGTGAGGTCGAGTCGGTGCTGTTCGGCGATCCGGCCCCAGTACGCGACCGAGGCGCCACCCAGCGGATCGGCGCCGATGCGCACACCGGCGGACCGGATCGCCTCCAGGTCCAGCACGTTCGGCAGGTCGGCCACATAGGCGCCGAGGAAGTCGTGGCGGCCGGTGCCGGGTGCGGCCAGGGCGCGGGTGTATGGGATGCGGCGTACGTCCTTCAGGCCGCCGGTGATGATCTCGTTGGCGCGGTCCTGGATCCAGGAGGTCGCCTCGGAACCGGCGGGGCCGCCGTTCGGCGGGTTGTACTTGAAGCCGCCGTCGGCGGGCGGGTTGTGCGACGGGGTGACCACCACGCCGTCGGCGAGGCCCGACGCGATGTTCCGGTTGTGGGCGAGGATGGCGTGCGAGACCGCCGGGGTGGGCGTGTAGCCGTCCGTCTGGTCGATCAGGACGGTCACGTCGTTGGCGGCGAACACCTCCAGTGCCGTGATCCTCGCGGGCTCCGACAGGGCGTGGGTGTCGGCGCCGAGGAAGAGGGGGCCGTCGGTGCCCTGGGCGGCGCGGTACTCGCAGATGGCCTGGCTGGTGGCCGCGATGTGGTCCTCGTTGAAGGCCGTCGCCAGGGACGAGCCGCGGTGCCCCGAGGTGCCGAACGCCACCCGCTGCCCCGGTTCCGCCGGGTCGGGGTGCAACGCGTAGTACGCCGTGACCAGGCGGGCCACATCGATGAGGTCCTCGGGCCCGGCGACCTGCCCTGCTCGCGCGTCCTGCATTTCCGGCTCCTCCGCAAGGGTCGACCGTCGAGTACGGCCCCCATTCTTCCCTGCCCGGCCCACCGGGACGCACACCGGGCGGATGTTGTGCCTCGCGTCAGGACAGGGCGAGGACGCAGAACTCGTGGCCCTCCGGGTCGGCCAGGCACGTCCACGGGACGTCGCCCTGACCGATGTCGAGGTCGGTGGCGCCGAGGGCGCGCAGCCGGGCCACCTCCGCCGCCTTGTCGTCACCGGGGTACGGCAGCAGGTCGAGATGGACGCGGTCCGGCACGGTCTTCCCACCGGGTTTGCGGAGGAACTCCAGATACGGGCCGCCGCCCTCGGCGGAGCGCAGCACCGCCTGATCGGCGGTCACCTCGCGCACGGTCCAGTCCGTCGCCTCGCCCCAGAACCGGGCCATGGCCCGGGGATCCTCGCAGTCGACCACCACCGCCGCGATCGGTCCGGTGTCCCGGTAGACCTGCCTGGGTTCCAGCACGCAGAACTCGTTGCCCTCCGGGTCGGCGAGGACCGTCCACGGCACGTCGTCGCCCTGACCCACATCGGCGGGCGTCGCACCGAGGGACCGGAGGCGCGCGACCAACTCCGCCTGATGGGCCGGGGAGTTGGTGGCGAGATCGAGGTGCAGACGGTTCTTCGTCGCCGTCTTGGGTCCCGGGACGGGAACGACGTCGATGCCGACGACGACCGGGTCCGGCCAGACGGGGCCGCCCGCGGGTCCGACGTAGGTGGTCACACCGGGGCTGTAGGCGCTCCAGCCGAGTGCCTCCGCCCAGAACCGGCCGACCGCCGAGTGGTCAAGAGCCTTGATGTTCACCTGAACAGGTCGCAGCGCCATGCGGGCGATCCTAGGCGCCGCCCGCTCCGCGCCCCTTACGGAACCTCCTCTGCCACAGCCGTGTAACAGAGACCACACAGGTACAACTCCCGCCCCACCTCGCAGGTCGAACCTGCTGTGTCGCACATCTGTGCCGCGGCGGAACCGGTGCCGCCCGGCGCAACACCTCCAGTCCCGACCAAACTTGGAGTTGACCGTGCCCAGTAAGTCCCTGCCGACGCGCCTCGCTGCCACAGTCGCGTTCCTGCTCGCCGCGGGTGCCCTGTCCGTGCCCGCCGCCTCGGCGAAGCCCTTGGCCGACGAACCCGTCCGCGACTACGTGCTGACCGTGAGCACCAACCCGACCAGCACCGACTACGACAACCGCCGTGTCGACGTCACCGGCACCGTCACCAAGGCCGACGGGACCCCGGCGGCCGACATCCCCGTCACCGTCCAGGAAGTCGTCCGCTTCACCACCTGGAACCCGTGGGGCGACCCGATCGACCCCACGTACTACGACCCGCGCGACCTGGGCACGCCGGTCACCGACTCCACCGGGAAGTTCAGCATCCCGGACGTCAACATCGACAGCATGTCCGGCAACAGCCTGCTCAACGTCCAGCGCGACGTGCAGATCACGGCCTCCTACGACGTGGACGGCGACCTCAACACCCCGCAGGACGGCTACTTCACGGACACGACCGTGGCCACCAAGGCCAAGTCCAGTTCCATCAGCTACAAGGTCAACAAGAAGAGGGTGAAGGCGGGCGACATCCTCACCGTCCAGGGCAAGGTCACCCTCCCCAAGGGCGTCGAGGAGACGGGCACCGAGGTCTTCCTGCAGACCTACTGGGAGAGCGAGTACGACGTGAAGACGAGGGCCGAGGAGGACGGCTTCTTCGTGATGTCCGTGCGCGTCTCGGGCTACGACGACACGTTCGCGCTGCGCACGGCCCCGACGGACCTCTACGTGGCGGGCACGCACGTGACGCTCCCGATCACCAACACCTCACTCCCCCGCACGTAACCCTCCAGACGGCCGGGCTTCGGCCTTGGGGGGTCGCAGCCCCGGCAGGGGGCCCGGCGGGCCCCGCGGCACCAGGGTCACCCTCGCGTGAGCGGGGGTGACCCTGGTGCCTTCTCACGTGTGGCCAACCCCGCTCAGACGTCCTTCGCCATGGCGAAGGGTGCGGTCGAGACGATGAGCATGACCTTGGCCAAGAAGCACCTGCCCGGCCGTCACATCCACAGCACGCCGTCGTCCTCGTGTTCGCGCACGCGGAACGCGATCATCCGGCGCAGCAGGTCGACCGCCACGGGCCGACCGTACGGGAGCTTGACCGAGCCCTTGCCCGTGGTGAAGTCGGCGAGGTCGGTGTCGAACGCCTCGCGGGTGCTGGGGGTGAACACGACGTTCGCGTGCTTCGCGTGGCCGCTGGCCATGAACAGGATCGTCCCGGACGGGTGAACCCAAGCGGGATGGCCCCACTTGATCGCCTCGCTCGCCTCGGGGACCGCGTCGAGGGCCAGCGCCCGTACCTGCTCCAGCACCTCGCGGCTCTCCCCCGCGAAGCCCTCGATGTACTCGTCGATCGTCTGCGGCTTTCCCATGACGTCAGTGTGGCACCGCCTACCGCGGCCTCTAGGGCTTCCAGCCGGGATCGCGGCCGCTCAGGCCGACCGCGCGGTCGAGCAGGGGCGCGTCCTCGGGGAGCGGGACCACGGGGCCGAAGATCTCGTCGCGGGACGGATCCTCGGCCGAGGCTTCGAGGAAGTCGTACGACATCTGCAGCGCGGCCCGGTCCGGTTCGTACTCTTGGCCGGTGGCCCGCGCCAGGTCCCAGGCGTGGATGACCAGCTCGTCCACCGCCACCAGGCCGGCGATCGCACCCGGCAGCGTGATGCCGCCCGCCCGGGTCTCGCCGGTCCAGGCCGCCGGGTCGCGCCAGGCCTCGGCGAGTTCGTCGAGCACCTTCGGCAGGGTCTCGCGCCAGTCGGGCCCGATGTCTGGCACCGCGGTGTCCGGAGCCGTGTCGGTCGTGGCGCCGAGATCCTTGCGTCCCGCGTCGCGGAAGGCGGCGGCCAGCCCGAACAGATGTCCGAGCATGTGGTGTACCGCGTACTCCGGACAGGGGGTCGCGCCGTCGAGCTGCTCGTCCTTCACCCCGGCCGCGAGGCTGGCCACGATCAGGGCCTGCGGCCCGAGGTCGAGAGTCGTCTCAGGCATCGGCTTCTCCTCAGCTTCTCGGAAACTCACACCTGGGTGGACCGGGAACGCACCCGAAACTCATCGCTTCCGCAGGAGATATCAGCGGGCACCGTCGCCCACGGCGCGCGACCCGTCCGGACGTCCCGCTCCGCCGTATGCAGCAGCGGCACAGGCAGCCGGGCGTCGTGCGGCCGATGCTGGGCGTGCCCCGGCCTCCCAGCCCGTCCAAGGAGATCCCATGCCGTTGCCCCGTCCCTCCCGTCGCCTGCGTCTACCGGTCGGTGCCGTGCTGGCCGGCGCCTGTCTGGCCGCCCTGGTGTCCGCACCGGCCGAAGCCGACCCGCCCGGCTCCGCCACGGACCGCGCACTGCGGAGTCAGCTCGAACAGCTGGTCCGCGCCCCGGGCGGCCCGCCCGGCATCATCGCCGTGCTCCAGCGAGGGGACTCGCGCCGGATCCTGCGGGCCGGAACCGCCGACCTCGCCACCGGCAGGCCGGTCGAACCGACCGACCACATGCGGATCGCGAGTACGGCGAAGGCGTTCAGCGGAGCCGTGGCACTGCGGCTCGTGGACCGGGGCGTACTCGGGCTCGACGACACCATCGGCCGACGACTGCCCGCGCTCCCCCGGGCCTGGCACGCGGTGACCCTGCGCCAGCTCCTGACCCACACCAGCGGCCTCCCGGACTACAGCCGGAGTCCGGAGTTCCTCGCGCTCCTCCAGGCCGATCCGCATCATCGGTTCGACTCCCGGCGGCTGCTCGACTTCGTGGCCGGCCAGCGGCTGCTGTTCCGCCCGGGCTCGCGCTACCAGTACTCCAACTCGGACAACATCGCCGTGGCCCTGATGACCGAGGCGGTGACCGGGGTGCGCTACGAGGAGCTGCTGCGGCGGCTGGTCTACCGTCCGCTCGGCCTGCACGACACGAGCCTGCCGCAGGGCTTCGAGATGCCGGAACCGTACATGCGCGGCTACGACGTCCCGGTCCAGCCGCCGGCCGCGCCGGAGGACATCAGTGAGCTGATCGGGGCCTCGGGGGTGTGGGCGTCGGGCGGAATCATCTCCACTCCGCGGGACATGACCAGGTTCATCCGCGGTTACGCGGGGGGCGCGCTGATCTCCCGGGCGACCCTGCGCGAGCAGCGCCGCTGGGTCGACGGAGCCTCGGAACCGGCCGGCCCGGGCGCGAACAAGGCCGGGGCGGCGATCTTCCGCTACACCACCCGATGTGGGGTCGTCCTCGGCCACACCGGAAACACCCCCGGCTACACCCAGCTGATCGCCGCGACCCCGGACGGCGAGCGGTCGCTGACGTTCTCACTCACCACGCAGGTGAACGAGGCGACGAAGCCGCAGCTGTTGAAGCAACTGCGCGAGGTCGAGGAGAACTTCGTGTGCGCGCTGCTCCGCGACTGACCGGTGCCGCTCCACGACTCGGAGTCCGTCCGCCGTCACACGCGGGCCAGCGCGCCCCGGAGCTTGTTGCGTGACTTCACATCGAGCTTCGTGAACACCTTGTGCAGATGCCATTCGACCGTGCGAGGGCTGATGAACAACTCGGCGCCGATCTCCGAATTCGTCTTGCCATCAGCTGCCAGCCAGGCGATCTGAGACTCCTGCGCGGTGAGGGACTCGTGGGTGTCGACCGTCTGCTGCCGAATCGATTCGCCGGTGGCCAGGAGTTCGCGGCGGGCGCGCTCGGCGAAGGCGCCCGCCCCGAAGCCGTGCAGCATCTCGTAGGCGGTGCGCAGTTGCTCGCGCGCGTCGACGCGCCGGTTCTCGCGGCGCAGCCACTCGCCGTACACCAGGTGGGTGCGCGCGAGGTGGACGGCGACCCGGCTCCGCTCAAGGTGCTCGATGGCCTCGCGGTACAGCAGATCGGCGGCCGGGCCGTCGCAGAGCAGCGCTCTCGACCGGGCCAGAACGCCGAGGGCCCAGTCCGTGCCGGCGGCGCCGGCCTGTTCCTCGAGCCGGCGCAGGGCCGCCTCTGCCGCCTCGGGGGCGCCAGTGCGAGCGCCCGCCTCGACGAGCTCGACGAGGGAGAACCCGGCGCCGGCGAAATCCTCGTACTCCCCGGCCTGTTCGGCGTTGGCCAGAGCGTCCTGGTACCGGCCGAGGCCGTTGTACAGGACCGCGAACAGGTATGAGGCCAGACCGATCGCCCGCCCCTCGCCCCAGGCGGTCGCGTCGCGGGTGCCGGCCTGGATCGCCTCCACCACCCGGGGATCGCCGCGCCAGACCATGAGCAGAGCCGGGGCGTACCCGAGGGGCGAGTTGCCGGTCACCTCCGTGATGGTGCTGGACTCGTCGATCAGCGCCGAGGCGAGGTCGAACTCCCCGGCGTGCACATGCACGGCGGCGCGGTAGGAGAGGGCCAGGGGAAGGAAGTTGAGCGCGCCGGTCTCGCGAGCCGCCCGGACCGCGTGTGTGGTCAGTTCGTGCCAGGTCTCGTCGTCCCACAAGTCGCCGGCGGCCAGCCACGTCAGCCAGAGCCAGCGCATGACGTCGTCCTTGTCGCGTCCGGCGGCTCGCCGGAGCGCCCGCAGCGTGGGCTTCAACAGGGACGCGCCTTCGACGTAGCCTTCGGCGAACCGCGTCGCCAGGCCGTCGAGCAGTTCGTCGGCCAGCCGGGGAGGTCGCGGACCGCGCGGTGCGGCGCGGGCGGCCTCGGCCACCGCCCGCACTCCGCCATGTCCACACAGGCGGCCCGCGACGACCGCTGTGCCGAGTGCTTCGAGGTACGCCTCCCGCGCCTGTCCGTCGTCGACCCCCTCCAGCCGGCCGGCCGCGTCGAGGAGCAGCGGGAGAGCCTCACCGCCGCGTCTGCGCGCGAAGACGATCTGGGCGCGCAGGCGGGCCAGCCGCGCGCGCTGGGCCTCGTCCAACGGGCCCATCTCCGCGGCGGCGACGAGTTCGAGCGCGGTGTCGGCGGCTCCGGACTCGAAGGCGGCCTGCGCCGCGCCCACCGCCCTTGTTCCGCGTCTGCCCGGGTCGGGCGTCAGTTCGGTCGCGCGTCTCAGGAACGCGGCTGCCGCCGCGATACCACCGCGGGCCTGGGCCCGGCCTGCCGAGCGCTCCAGCTCGCCCGCCAGGGCCTCGTCGGGTTCGACCGCCGCGTGGGCGCGGTGCCAGGCCCGGCGATCCGAGTCGAACTCGGGGTCGGTCGCCTCGGCCAGTGCCCGATGCACGTCACGACGTTCCCCGGGGTCGGCCGCGCGATAGGCCGCCGAGCGCACCAGCGGATGCCGGAACCGCACCCGTGCGCCGAACTCGATCAGTCCCGCCGCCTCGGCCGCGCCCGCGGCGTCCGCCCCGATGTCGAGCCGCTCGGCCACCCGCCTCAACAGCGGTACGTCCCCCACGGGTTCGGCGGCCGCGGCCAGCAGCAGTCGTTGTGCCGCGTCCGGGAGCGACCCGATGCGCCGCAGGAAGCTCTGCTCGATCTGGCTCGCCAGCGGTCGTGCGTCCGGGCGCCCGAAGCCGCCGGCCAGCTCCGCCGCGGTCAGTCCGCGCGTCAGTTCCAGCAGAGCGAGCGGGTTGCCGCGGGTCTCGGCGACGATCCGGTCCCGGACGCGCTCGTCCAGGCGGCCGGGGACGACCGAGTCGAGCAGCGCACGAGCGTCGTCGTCGCGCAGCCCCCGGACCGTGAGTTCCCGTAGCGCCAGCAACGGGTCGTCGCCCGAGGCCACCGCCGACGTACGCACCGCGAACACCAGCGCCACCTGCTCCGCGAGGAGTCGGCGGGCGACGAAGGCCAGCGTCTGCGCGGAGACCCGGTCGAGCCACTGGGCGTCGTCCACGACGCACACGACCGGTTGCTCCTCCGCCGCCTCGGCCAGCAGGCTGAGTACCGCGAGACCGACCATGAAGCGGTCCGGCGCGCTCCCCGCACGCAGACCGAACGCGATGGCCAGGGCGTCACGTTGTGGGACGGGGAGGCGGTCGAGCCGCGCCATCATCGGCATGCACAGCTGGTGCAGACCGGCGAACGCCAGCTCCATCTCGGACTCGACGCCGGTGGCCCGCAGGATCCGACAGCCGGTGGCGCTGCCGACCAGGTACTCGACCAACGCGGACTTGCCGACTCCGGGCTCGCCGCGCAGCACCAGAACCTGGCTCTGTCCCGCCCTGGCGTCGGTCACCAGCTGATCCAGCACCCCGCACTCGCCACGTCGGCCACGCAGCCCGCGCCGAGGAGCGCTGCTCGACATCCACCACCACCGTGCAGGTCAAGGGAGCAAGACCCTGATCTTCAACTCGGGTCGTCCCCATCATGCACCACGGGCGCGCCGGCCCGGACCGTCAGCAGGACGGTCACCCTCGGAGCGAGGCCGAGGCCTCGTCAACCGCCGGTAGCGGCACGGTCACCGAGAGGGATCATCGTGGTCGCGAGGTGTTGCGAAGGCCCTGGAACAGGTCGATGAGGCGTGCCATGTCCCCGGCTCGCGCCGCGTCGCGGAAGGCTTCGAGCAGTGCGTCGCGCTCTGCCGTGTCCACCCGGTTGTGCCGTTGCCCGGTGAGGTGCCGACGGGCCCGGAGCGCCTGTTGCCGCGCGTTGGCCTCGCTGATCCCCAGCATTTCGGCGATCTCACGGAACGGGTATTCGAACGCCTCGCGTAGTACGTACACGGCTCGTTCGACGGGCAACAGGCGTTCCAACAGGAGCCGGACCGCGCATTCGAGCGCCTCCCCGCGTTCGGCCTCCCCCGCCGGATCGACGGATGCGACTTCGCGTTCCGGAATCCACGCGCCGACGCTGATCTCGCGACGGGCGCGGGCCGAGGTCGCCGCGTTGAGGGCGACCCGGGTCGTGACGGCCGCGAGGAACGCGACCCTGTCCCGCACCTGGGCCCGGTCCGTGCCCTGCCAGCGGACCCACACGTCCTGGACGACGTCCTCGGCGTCGGCGGCGCGGCCCAGCGTCTGGTAGGCGATCCCGAACAGCAGGGAGCGGACCCGCTCGAAGTCCGCCGCCGCCTCGGACCCGGAGCGAACGACGGTCGTCATGGTGTTCCCGGGCGTACCCACCCTCGACGAAACCGGCTCCGCCACGACATCGATGCTGGACAAGCTCATGACGGTCTTCCCCGATCCCAGTGCTCTGATCCACCGGGACCGGCTCGTCGTGCGCCAGGCTCCGGCTCAGTGACCCAGCCACCCTCGTCCGAAGCGGGCACCGGGCGCGCCCGTGGAAACCCGGGTGTACCCCCGGGGGATCCGTGGCCCCCTTGTCCCCACCCCGGTGCTAAAGCGGTGTCTCCGGCCGTACCCGGACGGGTATGTTTCGCCGACTCGGCAATGAGGAACCAGGGAGGACGCTGTGGAGCCGTCGGAACTTCGCCGCGCGGTCGAGGCAGGACGGGCCACCGCTTCGGAGCTGGGCCTTCGGGTCGACGAGGTGGTCGTCGTCCACAACTCGGACCGCGTCGCGCTGCGCCTTCTCCCCTGCGATGTGCTGGCTCGGGTCGCGCCTCCGGGGCAGCTGGCCGGTTCCGAGTTCGAGGTGGAGGTTGCTCGCCGTCTCACCGAGGTCGACGCTCCGGTGGCCGAGCTCGACCCCCGGGTCGAACCCCGGGTCTACGTGCGTGATGCCTTCGCCGTCTCGCTCTGGACGTACTGCGAACCGGTGGGATCAGAGATCGCGCCGGCCGACTACGCGGACGCGTTCCTGCGGCACCATGCCGCTCTGCGCCGGATCGATCTGGACGCACCGCATTTCACCGACCGAGTCGCCGCCGCGCTCAGAGAGGTGAACGACCGGGAGCGGTCCCCCGAGTTGCCCGACTCCGACCGGGCCCTTCTCAGCGACACACTCGGTGGACTGAGCACTGTCGCGAAAACCGGCGAACAGCTGTTGCACGGCGAACCCCATCCGGGCAACCTCCTCAACACGCGGAGAGGACCGCTCTTCGTGGACCTCGCCACGTGCTGCCGCGGACCGATCGAGTTCGACCTCGCGCATGCGCCCGAAGAGGTGGGGAAGCACTACCCAGGGGCCGACCACGCCCTGATCCACCGGTGCCGCGCCCTGAACTGGGCGATGTTCTCGGCCTGGCGCTGGCGCCGGGAGGACCAGATGCCCGACCGGGACCACTGGAGGGCGGCGGGGCTGGATCACGTTCGTGCCGCCCTCGATCGCTGCGGGCCGGGCTGAACCCGAGAGACACCGCCCACCACCGTCAGGCGACTCCCCCGTCGTCGACCAGCATCCGGGCGATGCCCCGCTCGCTGAAGACGTCCCGCAGGGCGAGGGCGACGCCGCCGTGGATCGCGGAGTTCTCGCCGGGCTGAGTCGTGGTGATGGTCAACTTGCGGGTGGCCAGGGGCAAGGCGCGCTGGTAGACCACGGCGCGGACCCCGGAGAGCATGTCGTCGCGCAGTTCGCTCAACGGGCCGCCGAGGACCAGCGTGCGCGGGTTGAACATGTAGACCAGCATCGCCGCCAACTCGCCGATCTCGGTGGCCGCCTGGCGCAGGGCACGGACGGCGGACGGGTCGTTGTTCGCGACGCGCTCGGCCAGGGTGTGGGTGCCGTACAGCGGGTCGTCCTCGGTCGACTCGGGGATGCCCAGGCCGCGCAGGACGGCCCGGTGGGAGGCGAGCGCGCCCACACAGCCGACGTTGCCGCAGGCGCACAGGACGTCCCCGCCGCCGACGGACCTGATGTGGCCGACATCGCCCTCGGCTCCGTCCGCCCCCCGGAACACCTCGCCGTCGACGGTGACGATCCCGGCCCCGATGCCGGTGCCGATCTTGATGCCGAGCAGCGGGGTGTCGACCTCGTCCCGGGCGGCCTCGCCGAGTGCCATGAGGTTGGCATCGTTGTCCACCAGGGCGGGGGCGCGGAAAGCGGTGCGCAGTCGCTCGGCCACCGGATAGCCGTCCCAGCCGGGCATCCCTGTCGGCCGTACGGCCCAGCCGCGTTGGGAGTCGACCGGTCCGGGCAGGCCCATCACCACCTTGCGGACCCGGTCCGGCTCGCGCCCGCACCGCTCCAGCAGATCGAACAGCCGCTCGGTCACCGCCTTCAGCACGACTTCCGGCCCCGCGCCGACCGGGACACCCACGGTCTCCTGCGCGAGCACCCGTCCCCCGAGGTCGGCGACCGCGACCTGCGTCGCGAGGGTGTCGACGTCCGCCACGACGACGGTTCCCGCCCGCGGGCTGAGCGTCAGTACGCGCGGCGGCCGGCCGCGTACCGACTCGCCGGCCTCGTTCTCCTGGAGGATGCCGTGCCCGACGAGGTGGTCGATCTGCTGGCCGACCGTCGACCGGGCCAGACCGCTGCGCCGCGCGATCTCGGCACGGCTGGTCGCCTCGCCGGACACCACGAGGCCCAGCACCTTGGGCAGTCCTACGGGCACGGCGGGGAGCAACGCCATGTCGATCGGGTGTCCATCGTCTTTGCGCACTTTCAGGACCCTAATTTCGTCGCGGCACGACCGTCAACGGGCGCCACCCTCAGAGCAGTCGGCCGCTTTCAGCCGAATTTAGTCCGAGCAGAAAATTAAAAGCGGCATCTTGCTCTGACAGCGCGAACTAAACGAAAGTGATGCGACACATGGCGTTCAGGTGGACATCGCACACCGCGACAGTCGGCCGCCCTCCAAAAAGCGCGGGATTATCTCAATGACGTAGCGCTGAAGTCAATGACTTGTGATCTTCTCCCGAGGCGGGTCCGCGCCGCACAGGCCACTTCAGCGCGCCTGAGACCCCCTCCACACGGAGACTCCCACACGCCTTCAGGTCGCCCTCACCCAGCACGCCAAGGCCGTCGACCAGCTCCCAGAGGAGTCTCGAATGGGGCTCTGACGTGCCCTTTTCGCCATACCCACCCCAAGGACCGCACGCCTGGCACAGCGCCCGCCCGGTCGGCCGACGGGGCGACGCGCAGCCGACCCGATGCCCCACCGCACCCGTTCATCACGATTCGATAACCAGGCTGCGAATGTTCTGCTCAGCGGACCGAGCGCCTCGTCCGGGACCTCCGCGCCGCCCTTGAATACGCGGCACCGCACATCGCCCACAGCGGCGTCACCCCCCCCTGTCATCAGGTTGGAGATGGACCATCACCATGGCCAAACAGACGCATCGGATCGGCATCCTCGGCAGCGGCAACATCTTTGGCCGGTACGTCGCCGGTCTGGCCGCCCACTTCCCGGAGCTGGAGATCGTCCGTGTCGGCGACATCGACACGGCCCGGGCCAAGCAGGCCGCCGCCGATCACGCCATCCCGGCCTGGGGTGACGCCGCGGAGCTGTACGCCGACGAGTCGGTGGACATCGTCGTGAACCTCACGCCGCCGGTGCACCACGCCCGTACCGTCATCGAGGCTCTGGCAGCCGGCAAGCACGTGTACGTCGAAAAGCCCCTGGCCACGACGGTCGAGGAAGGCCGGTCCGTGCTCGCGGCGGCCGACCGGAGCGGGCGTCTGCTCGGTTCGGCACCGGACACCTTCCTGGGCAGCGCGAGCCAGACGGCCCGGAAGGCACTCGACGCCGGCCGGATCGGCGCGCCGGTCGGTGCCTCGGCATTCATCGGCCACAGCAAGGCCGAGACGTGGCACCCGGATCCGCGCTTCCTGTTCCAGCCGGGCGGCGGTCCGGTCATGGACATGGGCCCGTACTACTTCGCGATCCTCGTGAACCTGCTGGGCCCGGTCCGGTCCGTCGCCGCGTCGAGCAGGATCGGCGCGCCGACCAGGACGGTGACCGCGCCGGAGCGTGCCGTCGACTCGATCGAGGTCACGGTCCCCACCCATGCCGGCGCGGTGCTGACCTTCGGCTCGGGGGTCATCGGCACGACGCAGATGAGCTTCGACGTGTGGGACACGGACCTGCCCTTCATGGAGGTCTACGGCACCGAGGGCACGCTGTCCCTGGGGAACCCGAACCACTTCGACGGCGACGTACGCATCCGGCGGCACGGCGAGACCGAGTGGACGGTGCTGGAGCCGGCCGTCGGCCTGTTCGGCGCCGTCGGCACCCGCGAGCAGGCCCGGCGCGGACTCGGCGTACGTGACCTCGCGGACGCGGTCGAGGGCGGCCCGCACCGCGCGAACGCCTCTTTCGCCTTCCACGTACTCGAAGCGCTGTGCGCCGTCGACAAGGCCTCCGAGGAGGGCCGTGCCGTGGAGCTGGAGAGCACCTGCGACCGCCCTCAACCCCGCTTCTCCGTCTGACACATGACACCTGACGCCTGCAAGACCCACCTGACGCTTCCGAGCCCCAAGGGAAGGACGCCCATGACCATCAGCCCCGAGAAGATCGCCATCAACCCCCTGCAGTGGATAGCCACCGAGGACGGCTGGATCGACCCCGCACTGGCGCCCTCCCTCACCCAGCGGCTCAAGGTCATCCAGGAGGCTGGCATCCGCTCGGTGCACGCCGAGGTGCCCGCCGACATGACGGCCGCCGAGTACGGCCAACTTCTCGCGGACCACGGCCTGTCCCCCGCTCCGGGCTATATCTCGGGCCCGCTGCCCGAGGACGAGGAGAGTCTGCGGGCGCACCTCGACAAGACGGCGCGGATGAGCGCGCAGATGGCCGAACTGGGCCTGCCCACGGTCTTCGTGGCCACAGGGATGTCCAAGGAGGCACCCCGGGTGCACCGCCCGGCGGTGGGGGCGGAATCCACCCCCGAACGGCTGGAGCGGGTGCGTGACGTGTTCGCGCGGATGGGCGAGACCACCAAGGCCAACGGGGTCACCGCGGCCTTCCACCCGCACATCGGGACCTGGGCGGAGACCGAGGAGGAGACCCGTTTCATCCTCGACACCGTCCCGGCGGACGTCCTCTCCTTCGGACCGGACATCGGCCATCTCGGCTGGGCCGGAGCCGATGTCATCGGTCTGATCCGCGACTACGGCGACCGGGTGGCGAGCATGCACGTCAAGGACTTCCACACCGAGGTGGCCGAGCGGGGCAGGGCCGAGGGCTGGAGCTACCAGAAGACGGTCCTCGCCGGTCTGTGGGCCGAGCCGGGCCATGCGTCGGTGGACATCCCCGCGACCCTGGCGGCGCTGCCCGACAGTTTCAGCGGCTGGCTGGTCATCGAGGTCGACCGGGGCGCGCAGGCGACCCCCGAGGAAAGCATTCGGCTCTGCGGGCAGTGGGCCCAGCAGTCGCACTGAGTCAGGGAGGCTCGCCATGCCCGAAGCGTACGGATTCACCGGATACGGCGGTCCTGAGATGCAGCGGTTCCTCGATCTGCCCAAGCCTGTGCCCGGGCGGGGTGAGCTTCTTGTCGAGGTGTGTGCGGCGGGCGTCAATCCGGTGGACTGGGGTGTCCGGGCAGGTCTGCACCGGGCTTTCCTCCACCTCGACCTGCCGGCCGTGCTCGGGCGTGAGGTCTCGGGCGTGGTCGAGCGACTCGGCGCCGGGGTCGAGGGGTTCGCCGTGGGCGACCCGGTGTTCGGCACCAGCGCTCGGGGCTGCGGCGGCTATGCACGGTTCGCGCTGCTGACCGCGAGCCAGACGGCGGTGAAGCCTGTCGCGGTCTCGTTCACCGACGCCGCCGTCCTGCCGGTGGCGGCCGTGACCGCGTACGACGGGGTGGACCGGCTCGGTCCGGCGGCCGGCGAAACCCTGCTGATCCTGGGGATCGGCGGCGGCGTGGGCGTCATGGCGGCGCAGCTCGCACGCGCTGCCGGAGCCCGGGTCGTCGGCACCGCTTCCGCGGCCAAACGGAGGTTCGTCGAATCGCTGGGAGCCGTGGCCGTCGACTACGAGTGCGACGACCTCGGCAAACAGCTGGATGCAGTCCTGCCGAACGGAGTCGACGCGGTCCTCGACCTCGTGGGTGGGGACGCGCTGGACAGCGTCTCGGCGGTGATCTCCCCCGCCTGCCGGATCCTCTCGGTCGCCGCCTCAGGGACAGCTGCCCGGTTCGGTGCCAGGCCCCTGTCCCGCAACAGCTCGACCACCACACTCACCGAACTGGCCCGGCGCGTGGCGGACGGCCGGCTCGATCCCCAGGTCCGCGGTGTCTTCCGCTTCGAGGACGCCGAAGCCGCCCTGCGCGAAGTCGAATCCGGTCACCCGTGGGGCAAGGTGGTGCTCGACATGCGCGACGCCTGACCTTCCCGTACGCAGAAGGCCGAACCGCCTCGTCCCCCGCCAGGACGACAGAACTGCCACAGCTTCAGCCGCTCCCTCCCGCAAGCGGCACCAACCGGCCCGCACACACGCCGAGTTCATGCCCGAACAACCCCATCTGACGGGGCTGTTCACGCAGGGTTCCCCCGAGCACTTCAAGGAGCACCGATGTCACTCACCAAGCCAGTCCGGCCGCGCCGGCTGTTGGCAGGCGCCGCCGCAGGCGCGGCACTGCTCACCTCCACCGCTTGCAGCGCCGCCACCCAGCCCGCCGGCGCCAACTCCGGGACCACCGGCCCGGTAAGCGACGGAGGCACCCTCGTCGTCGCGCAGACCAGCGACGTCGACCCCGGCTCGTTCCTCAAGACCTCGTTCGGCAACCTGCTGTCCGAGTACCAGGTCCTGGAGACCCTGACCGCCATCAGCACCAAGACCGGCCAACCCAGCGGTGTCCTGGCGAAGTCGTGGAAGCTGGCACCCGACGCCAGAAGCATCGACATCACGCTCCGCGACGACGTGACGTTCCACAGCGGCCGCCAACTGACGGCGAGCGACGTCGAGTTCACCCTGAAGAAGGTGCAGGACCCGGCGACGGGCGCCGCGAACCAGCCGATCGCGAGCCAGGTCAAGTCCATACGCGTCGAGGGCGACCACGAGCTGGCCCTCACCTTCTCGAAGCCGACGCCGAACATCTTCGACCTGTTCGAGACGATGCCGATCCTCAACCCCGCGACCTACGGCGACTACGCGGCGGGCAAGGTCGTCGACGGCACCGGCCGCTTCGTCTGGAAGTCGTGGACGCCCGGCGGCAAGGTCGAACTCGCCAAGTACGCCAAGTACCGCGACGCCAAGAACACCCATCTCGACGGGATCCAGATCAACGTCATCAACGACCCGACCGCCATCGTGTCGGCGATCCGCAGCGGCCGGGTCCAGTACGGCGTCGGCATGCCGGCCCTCGACGCGCGCAGCCTGAGCCAGCAGGACGGCTACGCCCTGGTGACGTCGGGCGGGTCGGCGATCCCGCTCGCCCTCGACGTGACGAAGGCGCCGTTCGACAACAAGACCGTGCGACAGGCGGTCCAGTACGCCATCGACCGCGACCGCATCGTCTCGCAGGTCGAGGGCGGTCAGGCGGAGGCGACGGACCTGCCGTGGCGGACGTCCACCGTCGGCTATGACGCCACGCAGGCGAAGCACTACACCTATCAGCCGGACAAGGCCAAGCAGCTGCTCGCCCAGGCGGGCGTGAGCGGCGCCTCGTTCGACGTCGTCACGCTCAACACCCCCGAGGCCACCGGCATCTTCCAGATCGTCAAGAACAACCTCGCCGCCGTCGGCCTGACCGCCAAGCCCGTCCTGCTGACCGCGACCGAGTACGACGAGCGGATCGCCAAGCGGAACATGGGCACGCCCGCGGTGCTGATGATGAACAGCAACGCCCTGTCGCCGGCCACCCAGGTCGTCAGCCGGCCGGAGTTCGTCGCGGACGACAACCTCCTGAAGCTCAAGGACCCGACGTACACGAAGCTCGTCGAGCAGGTCGCCACCGCGACCTCGACCGACGCCCAGAAGACGGCGGTGCTCGCCTACAACGAGTACGTCCTCGACCAGGCGTTCGCGGTTCCCCTGATCACACGCCCGACGATGACGGTCCGGTCGACGGCCGTCGGCGGTATCAAGGCGACCCGGACGGGCTTCCTGGACCTCGGCACGGCCTGGCTGTCGAAATGATCCGGTTCCTGATCCGCAAGGTGCCGTCGGTGGGGTTCGTGCTCTTCGCCAGCTCGATCGTCGCGTTCGCCCTGCCCCGGCTCGCACCCGGAGACGTCGCCGTCACCCTCGCCGGTGCGGACCCGACCGCGGCCAACATCGCCGCCATCAGGCGGGAGTTGGGGCTGGACCGACCGCTCGTCGTGCAGTACTGGGAGTGGATCGCCGGCCTGTTCCACGGCGACCTCGGCCAGTCCTACCTCCTCCACCGCAGCGTCACGAGCCTCATCGGCGACCGGTTGGGGAGCACGGTCGAGCTGGCCGTGTTCGCGACGCTGCTCGTCGTCCTCATCGGGACCACGCTGGGGGTGCTCGCCGGGTCGACCAGGCGCTGGTGGGCACGGGCGACCCTCGATCTCGGCACCAGCGTCCTGGTCGCCGTGCCGTCGTTCCTCACGGCGCTGGCGCTGATCCTCGTCTTCGGTGTGTACCACCGCTGGCTTCCCGTCAGCGGAGAGGTGAGCGTGCTGCACGACCCCGCGATCGGGATCCAGTACCTGGTCCTTCCCGCGGTCGCGCTGGCGCTGTCGCCTGCCGGAGGGCTGGCCCGGCTGCTCCAGACGGAGATGGCCCGGATCCGCAACGAGGACTACGTCGATCTGGCGCTGGCCAAGGGGGTCTCGCCCCGGCGGATCACCCTGCGGCACGTGCTGCGCAACAGTTTCGGCACCGCGGTCGTCGCCATCGGCCTGGAGATCGGCACCCTGCTCGCCGGTGCCGTGGTCATCGAGGCGGTCTTCAACCGCAACGGGCTCGGCCAGCTCGCCGTGTCCAGCGTGCAGACCCGCGACTTCACCGTCCTCCAGGTGCTGATCCTCGGTGTGGTCTGCGTGGCGGTGGTCTGCCAGATCGCCACCGAGATGGTCCTCGCGGCACTCGACCCGAAGATCAGGTTGGGAGACCGGCCATGACAGACGTCCCCCTGTCCGCATCCGCCCCGACGGCGGCGCGCAGACGACTCAATCCGACACTGGCCCGCTATCTGTCGGCCTTCCGCACGCCCAAGGGCATCATCGGGGTGTCGATCCTCGGGCTCATGCTGCTCGCCGCCCTGCTCGCTCCGCTTCTGTTCTCGTCCGGCTACGACCAGCAGGGCTCGGACAGCTTCGCCGGACCGTCGGGCGCGCATCTCTTCGGCACGGACGAGTTCGGCCGCGACATCTTCGTCCGCAGCGTCTACGGGCTGCGCGTCGACCTGAGCCTGATCCTCACCGCGGTGCCGCTCAGCATGGCGATCGGCACCCTGCTCGGCCTGTGCGGCGCCATCTCCGAATGGCTCGGCGCGGGGGTGCAGCGCCTGCTCGACGTCGTCATCGGCTTCCCCGGGCTGATCCTCGGGGTGTGCCTGGTGGCGATCCTCGGCCCCGGCTGGTTCGCGCTGTTCCTGACCATCCTGATCGGCGGTCTGCCCAGCGCAGGGCGCCTGGCCCGCGGCGCCTGGCTCACCCAGCAGGGCAGGGAGTACGTCCTTGCCGCCCAGGTTCTCGGCGTCTCGCGCCGCCAGCTGCTCGTACGGCATGTGCTGCCCAACGCGATGGATGCCATCGTCGTGAACGGCGCCGTCTGGATGGTCATCGGCGTCTACATCGAGGCCGGTCTGTCCATCGTCGGCCTCGGGGTGCAGCCGCCGACGCCGTCGCTCGGCGTGCTGCTCAACAACGGCCTGCGGTTCGTATCCCAGTCCCCCACCTACATCATCGGGCCCGCCTCGCTGCTTCTGCTGCTCGCGGTGGGCGTCGGCCTGATGTCGGACGCGCTCAACGAGGCGGTGAATCGCCGATGAATCCGACGACCGACCCCACCACGACCGAACCACCGGCACCGGTCACGGGCAAAGGGGTGCCCCTGCTGCGCGTCGAAGGGCTGCGTACGGAGTTCAAGCTCAGGAACGGTGTCGTCAAGGCCGTCAATGACGTCAGCTTCGACATCCACGCGGGTGACGTCCTCGGCATCGTCGGCGAGTCCGGCTCGGGCAAGTCGATCACCGCACGCTCGATCATGCGGATGGTCCGGCCGCCCGGCGAGATCGTCACCGGTTCCGTGCGGTTCGACGGCGAGGACCTGCTCGCGCTGCCCGAGAGCGAGATGCGGCGCAGGCGCGGCAGCAAGGTCGCGATGGTCTTCCAGGACCCGCAGTCCGCGCTGAACCCCGTCATGAAGGTCGGCGACCAGATCGTCGAGGCCATGACGGTGCACGGCGTGGACCGGAGGACCGCACGCTCACGCGCGGTCGAACTCCTCGAACAGGTCGGCATTCCCGACGTACGGACGAAGATCGACCAGTATCCGCACCAGTTCTCCGGCGGTATGCGTCAGCGTGTGGTGATCGCGATCGCCCTGGCGAACGATCCCGCACTGCTCATCGCCGACGAGCCGACGACGGCGCTAGACGTCACGGTCCAGGCCCAGATCCTGCGGTTGCTGTCCAGGCTGCGCACCGAACTCGGCATCGCCGTCGCGATCATCACGCACGACATGGGGGTGGTCGCCGAACTGTGCACGGACGTCGTGGTGATGTACAGCGGCCGTACGGTCGAGAAGGGAACCGTCCAGCAGGTCTTCGAGCATCCACGCCACCCCTACACGGCGGCGCTGCTGGCGGCCATGCCCCGCCTCGACGACGAGCGGACGGGCAAGCCGCTCCCGGCGATTCCCGGCACGCCTCCCGACCCGGCCGCGCTCCCGACGGGCTGCGCGTTCCATCCGCGCTGCGCGTTCGCCGAGGAGACCTGCACGCGGGAGGCGCCGGCTCTGCTGCAGATCGGTGCGGAGGGGCAGACCGCGGCCTGCTTCGTCGCCCAGGCCGGCGTGGACGTCTCCTCGGCCGGTGTACGCGAGACAGCGCACGCCGTCGAAGCGGCACCCGTGCGGCAGACGGCTCCCGCGACCGCCGAACCCGTACTGGAGATCCGCGATGTCACCGTCGACGTGGGTTCACGGCGGCGGGGTCTGTTCCGTCGTGAACCCCCGGTGTACGCCGTCGACTCGGTGAGCCTGACGGTGGAGGCGGGCCGCACGCTCGGGCTGGTGGGCGAGAGCGGCTGCGGCAAATCGACGCTGTCGCGCAGTGTCGTCGGCATCAGCCCGATCGCCGGCGGCTCGATCCTCGTCGAGGGGACCGACGTGAGCGCGATGCGCGAGGAGGACCTCAAACGGGTCCGGGCCTCGGTGCAGTACGTGTTCCAGGACCCGTACGCGTCACTGAACCCCCGGCGCACGATCCGGCAGTCCCTCACCGAGGCGCTCGCGTTCCGGGGCATCGGCGGACCCGAACTCGAGGCGGCGGCGCGCTCGTTGGTGGAGCAGGTGGGGCTGCGCCCGGAGCACCTCGACCGCTATCCGCACGCGTTCTCCGGCGGGCAGCGTCAACGGATCGGCATCGCGCGGGCGTTGGCCCGTGAACCGCGCACACTCGTCCTCGACGAGCCGGTGTCCGCGCTGGACATGTCGGTCCAGGCCCAGATCATCAACCTGCTGGAGAAGCTGCAGAACGAACTCGGCCTGGGCTACCTGTTCATCGCCCACGACCTGTCGGTCGTACGTCACCTAAGCGACACGGTGGCCGTCATGTATCTCGGCAGGATCGTGGAGTACGGCGATGTCGCCGACGTCTACGGAAACCCCCAACACCCGTACACGACCGCACTGTTGTCGTCCTCACCGGCGGTGAGCGTCGCGGAGCGCGCTCGGGAGGGCATCGTGCTGCGGGGCGAGCTGCCGAGCCCGTCGAACCCGCCCTCCGGCTGCCGGTTCCGCACCCGGTGCCCGATCGGCCCCCTCGTGCATCCGGAGCGGACGATCTGCGCGGAGGCCGATCCGCAACTCACCCTCACCCCCAGCGGTCAGCGTGCCGCCTGCCACTTCGCCGGTGAACTCGCGGGGCGCCCCTGAACAGTGGCCGGACAGCACGCCCTCGTACGCGGCAGGGCCTCCCCTTGGCCGGGAAGCCCTGCCGCCATTGGTGCGCGAGCCGGATGGTTCAACAAGTACATGAACACATGGGCAGGAGGAGGTGCTGGTGGGTGGAGTCGGCAGCGAGGGGACGTCCTGAAGGGCTGTTCGTCGGGCTGTGCACGCTCGATGTCATCCAGCTTGTGGAGCACACACCCGCCTCCAACCAGAAGCTGACCGCCCGTCAACAGACGGTGGCCGCAGGTGGTCCGGCGGCGAACGCGGCCGCGGCCTTCGCCCACCTGGGCGGTGCGGCCAGGCTGCTCACCGCGATCGGCTCCCATCCGCTGGGACTCGCCGTCGCGGCGGACCTGCACCGTCTGGGCGTGACCGTGTCGGACCTCGCGGCCGACTCGGTCGAGCCGCCTGCCGTGTCCTCCGTCCTCGTGACCGAGTCCAGCGGGGACCGCGCCGTCGTCTCGACCAACGCGACGGGCCATCGGCTCGCCCCACCCGACGACCTTGACGCGTTGGTGGGTGCCTGCGACATCGTCGAGTTCGACGGCCATCACGGGGAGCTGGCCCTGGCCGCCGCCCACGCCGCGCGTGCCGTCGGGCGCCGGACCGTCCTCGACGGGGGCAGCTGGAAGGCCGGCACACAGGACCTGCTGCCGTTGATCGACGTGGCCGTCTGCTCGGACGACTTCCGCCCGCCCGGCACGCACACACCGGAGGACACGCTGCGGTTCCTGCGGGAGCGGGGGGTCCGCTGGGCGGCGGTCAGCCGGGGAGGGCGGCCCATCGTGTGGGCAGGCTCCGACAGCGGCGGCACGGTGGACGTGCCTGCCGTCCGGGTCGCCGACACCCTGGGCGCGGGCGACGTCCTGCACGGGGCCCTCACCTATGACCTCGCCCTTCACGGCCACTTGACTCCGCAGGACTTCGCCGAGGCGCTGCGGAGTGCGGCCACGGTGGCCTCTCGGGCGTGCGCCTCGTTCGGCACCCGGGCGTGGATGCGGGGAGGGTGACGCGTCCGCGCCGTCGGCTCGGCAGCACACATCAGAGCAAGCACCCTCCAGCCCCCATCGATCACCCATACATCGGATGTATTGCCCGGGTGCGCCATGGAAGCACGGGGTGCCTGCGTGTACCGTCTTCCGCCAAGAGCAGCCCAGGACCACGTTCCTGATGGGTGGTACATCGTGAGTTTGTCGATCGGACTTGTCGTTCACGCAAGCCGCCGTGGAGTCTTCGAAGAAGCCGTCGAGCCGTTGTCCGGAATCTCGCTGAAGTGGGTCACGTACGGGCACGAGCACGAGATCCGGCCCCGTGTGCAGAGCCTCGCCGACGGACACGCGCTGGACGGACTGCTGGTGGGTGCCGTTCCGTATCGCGCGTGCCGTGACGTCCTCTCCCCCGGACTCCCCGTCGCGGTCACCCGCAGTTCGGCCCTCGACCTGGCGCTGGCGTTGTCCCAGGCGCAGGCCCGTGGGTGGCAGCCGGTTCCGGTCAGCATTGACACCTTCGACCAGGAGGTGGTCTCCGAGGTCACGGAGGCGTTGCACATCGACCGCACCCGGGTCGCGTGCCTGCCGTACGCCGACGACCAGACCGTCGAGGAGATCTGCGCGTTCCACCAGCGGTCCCTCCGGGAGGGCGGCGGTTACGTCATCACCGCGCGGACCGCTGTTCTGCGGCAGTTGCGCGGCACTCTGCGCGTGCTGAACGGCTCGCCCGTGCCGTCCAGCATCCGCGCCGAACTGCACGAACTGGTGCTGCGCATCCGGTCCGAGCAGGCGGGCGCCGCCGGGTTCGCCGCGGGCGTGTTCTGTGTCAACAGGCGTGGTGGTCCGGGCGACTTGGAGCGCGGCCGGATGGGTCTGCTGCAGCTGCTGCGGGCCACGCCCGAACTCAGCGACGCCTGGATCGAGAACCGTGGCCGGCGCGGTGTGGTGGTCCTGGGGCGCCGGACGGTGTTCGAGCGGCTCAGCCGCAACTGGCTCATCGTTCCGGTGCTGGAGCAGGCCCAGGAGTCGCTCGGGGTGGGGGTGGCCGCCGGGTTCGGCGTGGGGCCCTCGGCGCGTTCCTCGGTGATGCTCGCCGAACGGGCCGCCGCCCGCGCGGAGTCGGAGAACCGGCCGTGCGGCTATCTGATGGAGGACAGCGGGCTGGTGATCGGGCCGTTGGGTCCGGGTGGGCCGGCGCGGCCCCGGTCCGCCCAGGAGCAGGGCGACCGGATGCGGTCCCTCGCGCGGACCGTCGGGCTCAGTCCGGCAACGTTGTCACGGCTCGCCGCGATCGAACGCGACCTGGCCGGACGGACCGTCACGCCCAGCGAGTTGGCCGACGCCATGGCCGTCACCGACCCCAGCGGCCGGCGCCTGGTACGCAAACTCCACGCGCACGGCCTGGTCACCGCCGAGGGGCTGGCCCAGACCCACCGCAAGGGCCGGCCGACCGGGCTGTACCGCCTGGCGATAGCCGCGGCCCTGACCGGCGGCCCCGCCGACACTCCCCCTCTCCCCACCGACGCTCGCCCGCTCTCCGCCCCCACCGACGCCCGCCCTCTCTCCACCGTCCCGGCCACGACCTAGAGCAGCGCCTCGGCCACGGCACGCAGGTTCGCCCGGCCCCGCCCGTACGCGCACAACCCGTCCGCCGCCTCCGTCTCCGCGTCCGGCATGCCGGTGGCGACGAGGAGGGCGTCGGGGCGGGCTGTGAAGAGGGCGGTGCGGGCCTCGGCCTGCCAGGGGTGCAGGTCCGCGTCCTCGGTGGCGATCAGCAGCGGTCGCCCCTGGGCGTGCCGCAGAATGCCGGGGACGTCGACGGGGCCTTCGCTCGTCACGACGCCGTCGGTGGCGGGCATGACCTCGCGCAGGAGGGTCAGGAGGTCCGTACGGTCCCATTCCAGCGCGGGGTTGGGGCGGCGGTGCAGGTCGACGACGTACGGATCGACGACGGGGCCGGGCAGGGGCTTCCAGCGGATGGCGCGGCGGGCGGCGAGCAGCCCCACGTCCTCCGGGACGGGGCCGCCGTTCGTGGTTGGTGGTGGCTGGGCGAAGCGGTCTGCCAGGGCGTCGATGCGGCGGGCGGCGTCGAGGACCCGGGCGGGGTCGAGCGTGCCGCCGGCCATGGCGTCGAGCAGGGCGTCCCGGCAGCGCCGCCACAGCTTCGGGTCGGGGCGGGCGATGATCAGCTGGTCGGCTCCTGCGGCGATCGCCGCGACGGCCGCCGCCGGTTCGCCGACCGTGTCGGCGATCGCCTTCATCTCCAGGGCGTCGGTCACGACGACGCCCTCGAAGCCGAGTTCGGTGCGCAGGAGGTCGGTGAGGATACGGCGGCTGAGGGTGGCGGGGGCGGTGGCGTCCAGGGCCGGGTAGACAACGTGGGCCGTCATGACGAGCGGGACGCCCGCGGCGATGGCGGCCAGGAAGGGCGGCAGGTCGTTCTCGCGGAGGGCTTGCTCGTCCCTCGTGTCGACGGCGGTGCCCAGGTGGCTGTCGACGGTCGTCGAGCCGTGGCCCGGGAAGTGCTTGGCGCACGGGGCGATACCGGCGGCCAGCGTGGCCTTCGTCCAGGCCGTGACGTGCCGGGCGGCCTGACCGGGGTCGGCGCCGAAGGAGCGGGTGCGCACGATGGGGTTGGCGGCGTCCCGGTGTACGTCGGCCACGGGGGCGTAGCTGACGGCCACCCCACACTCGGCCAGATGCCGGGCGAGCGCGTCGGCGACGGCGGAGGTCAGCTCGGTGTCGTCGGCGACGCCGAGCGCCCACGCGCCCGGGGTCTCGGGCGCCCCGGCCCTGGCCAGATGGCTGATGCTTCCGCCCTCCTGGTCGACGGTGACCAGCAGTCCGGGGCGCAGGGAGCGCAACTCGTCGGTGAGGGCGCGCAGTTGGGCTCGTCCGGCGACGTTGCGGGTGTGCAGGATGACGCCGCCGAGTCCGGTGTCCGCCAGCCGTCTCAGGTCGTCGGGGACGGTCGTACCGTCGAAGCCGAGGACGAGGCAGCGGTGGGCGGCCTCGATCAGGTCGTCCGGGAGGGGGGTCACGGGGTCAGCTCCGCGGTGGTCGTGTCGCGGGCGGCGTCCGGCTGCACCAGCAGGACACAGCGGGCCCAGTGACGGTCGGTCAGCTCGACGTGCGGGGGCTGCTCGGTGCGGCAGGCGGCGCGGGCCAGGGGGCAGCGGGGGTGGAAGCGACAGCCGGACGGGGGATGGACCAGGTCCGGGGGTTCGCCGTAGTCGTCCCCGGTGACATCCCGTTCGCCGTCCTCGCGGTCCGTGCGGCCCGCCAGGAACTCCATCCGGTCCGGGTCCGGGGTCGAGTCCAGGAGCAGCCGGGTGTAGGGGTGGGCGGGGGTCTGGGTGACGTCCTCCGCCGTGCCGTACTCGACGATCTCCCCCGCGTACATCACCGCGATCTCGTCGGCGAAGTAGCGGGCCCCTGCGATGTCGTGGGTGATGTAGAGCATGGCCAGGTGTTCCTCGTCGCGCAGGGCGGCGAGGAGGTTGAGGATCTCCAGGCGGATGGAGACGTCCAGCATGCTCACCAGTTCGTCGCCCAGGAGCACTTCGGGTTCGACGGCGAGGGCGCGGGCGATCGCGACGCGCTGGCGCTGGCCACCGGACAGTTCGTGCGGGAAGGCGTCCAGGAAGCGCTCGGGCGGGGTGAGCCGTACGCGTTCCAGCAGGGCCCGCAGGCGCCGTTCCATGTCCTCGCCGCCGGTGACGGAGCCGTGCAGCCGCAGCGGCCGTTCGAGCAGGTAGCGCACGCGGTGCAGGGGGTTGAGGGAGGCGAAGGGGTCCTGGAGCACCATCTGGACGCGGCGGGCGTAGGCGCGGCGGGCCCGGCGGCCGCGTGCCGAGGCGGGTTTCCCGTACAGCAGGATGTCGCCGCTGGTGGGGGTCTGGGCGAGGGCGAGGGTCCGGGCGAAGGTGGACTTGCCGCTGCCGCTCTCGCCGACCAGGGCCACCGTACGGCCCGGGATCAGGCGCAGGGAGGCGTTCTCCAGCGCGTGCACGGTCTCCCCACGCGCGCGGTGCACCGGGTAGTGGACGGTGACGTCCACCGCTTCGAGTACGGGGGCCGGCAGGGGCGCCGGGGCCTGCTCGTCGGTCATGCTCGCCCTCCGGCGGTCAGCGGGGGCAGGTTGTCGGCGTGGATGCAGGCCACGGCTCTCTCCGTGCCGTACGTGGTGAGCTCGGGAGGTGCCGCCTCACACTCGGGCGTCGCGTGCGGGCAGCGCGGTTGGAAGGGGCAGCCCGGTGGGAGGCCGCGCAGGTCGGGCGGGTTGCCGGGGATGCCGTTCAGGCGGCGCATCGGTCCGCGCAGCGGCGGGAAGGAGTCGCGCAGGCCGCGCGTGTACGGATGTTTGGGGTCCCGGTACAGATCGCCGGCCGGGCCGCTCTCCACGATCCGTCCGCCGTACATGACGGCGATGCGGTCGGCGATCTCCAGGAGCAGTGACAGGTCGTGCGTGATGAAGACGACGGAGAAGCCCAACTCCCTCTGAAGTCGGATGACTTGGCGCAGGATCTGGCGTTGCATGACGACGTCGACGGCCGTGGTCGGCTCGTCCATCACCAGCAGGTCGGGGTCGCAGACCAGGGCGAGCGCGATGGTGGCCCGTTGGCGCATTCCGCCGGAGAGTTCGTGCGGAAAGCTGTCCAGACGGGTCGCGGGGATGCCGACGAGTCCGAGCATGTGCGCGGCGCGTTCGCGCGCCTCTGATCTGGTCATACGGCGGTGGGCGTGCAGGGTGTCGGTGAACTGGGCGCCGAGTCTGGAGACGGGGTTGAGGGCGTTCATGGCGCTCTGGAAGACGACGGCCGTGTGTTCCCAGCGGGTCCTGCGCAGTTCGCGTGCGTCGGCGTGGAGCAGGTCGACGGGGTCGCCCGAGCGCGGGTGGAGAGTGGCGCTGCCCGTGCGGACGACTGCGGGTGGGCGCAGCAGTCGTAGCAGGGCGTTGATCAGGGTGGTCTTGCCGCTGCCGCTCTCACCGGCGATGCCGAGGATCTCGCCGCGCCGCAGTTCCAGGCACACCTCGGAGACCGCGGGCAGGGGTTCGGCGGCCGTGCCGTAGTCGACGCTGAGGTTCTTGACGTCCAGCAGCAGGCTCACTGTGCCCCTTTCCTGCGGCGGGCGCCGCGCAGTCGCGGGTTGGTCAGTTCGTCGATGCCGAAGTTGACGAGCCCGGCGGCGGCGCCGAGCACGGTGATGGCGACTCCGGGCGGTACGAACCACCACCACGCGCCGGAGACCATCGCCTGGCGCTGCTGGGCGAAGTAGAGCATCGTGCCCCAGCTGACGGTGTTGATGTCGCCGATGCCGAGGAAGTCCAGGCCGGAGACGGCGAGGATGGAGGTGACGAGGGAGAGCATCAGCGTCGCCGAGATCACCGGCAGCAGGTTGGGCAGCACCTCGACGAGCATGATCCGCGGATTGCTCTCGCCGAGCAGCCGGGCGCCCAGGACGAAGTCCCTGTTGCGCAGGGACAGTGTCTGTACACGCTTGGAGCGTGCGCCCCAGGCCCAGCCGGTCAGCCCGATGACCAGCGCGACCGCGAACGGGCCGCCCCTCCCCCGCAGATACCCGGCGAGGATGATGACCAGCGGCAGCCCGGGCAGGACGAGGAAGACGTTGGTGAGGGCGCCGAGCACCGAGTCGACCGTGCCGCCGTAGTAGCCGCCGATCAGCCCGACGGCCACGGACAGCGTGGTGGAGACGACGGCCGCGACGGCGCCGACGAGCAGCGATGTGCGGGTGCCGACGACGAGTTGGGCGAGGACGTCGGTGCCGTCCTGGGTGGTGCCCAACGGGTGGTCCATGGACGGGGGTTGGAGGACGGCCCCGGTGAGTTCCGTGGGTGACAGGCCCATCAGCGACTGCACGATCCAGGGGCCCGCGGCGGCCACGAGGACGTACACGGCGATGATCGCGAGTCCGACGCGGGCCTTGCGGTTGGCGGGGATCAGCCGACGCGGTGCGGTACGCCAGGTGAGCCGGGCGGCCGGTGCCGCCGCGAGCGTCATGCGTCCTCCCGGGTGCGCGGGTCGAGCAGGACGTAGACGGAGTCGGCGATGAAGTTGGCCACCAGCACGGACAGCGAGATGATCAGGAACAGCGCCTGCATCAGCGGGTAGTCGAGGTTCACCACGGCCTGGTAGAAGAGGTAGCCGATGCCGGGGTAGGCGAAGACCGCCTCGGCGAGCAGCGAGCCGCCGACCACCGTGCCGATGGAGATGGCCAGGCCCGCCACCTGCGGCAGCATGGCGTTGCGGGCGGCGTACGCCAGCAGGATCCGCCAGCGGCTGAGCCCCTTGGCCTCGGCGAGGCTGACGTAGTCCTCGGCCACGGTGGTAATCATCATGTTGCGCATACCGAGCAGCCAGCCGCCGATCGAGGAGACGACGATCGTCAGCGCGGGCAGGAAGCCGTGCGCGATCACGCTGCTGACGAAGGTGAAGTTCAGGCCCGGTTCGAGGTTGAGGTCGTAGCCGTTCTGGGAGGGGAAGACCGGCAGGCTCACCGACAGCAGCAGAAGGAGCATGGTGGCGACCCAGAAGTACGGCATCGAGCCGAGAAAGGTCGCGAGCGGTGCCAGCACACTGTCGAGGCGACTGCCGGGCCTGGCGCCGGAGACGATGCCGAGTGCGGTGCCGAGGAGGAACGCCAGGACGGTGGTCAGGCTGACCAGGCCCAGCGTCCAGGGCAGGCCCTGCGAGATCATCTCGCCGACGGGCTGCGGGAAGTAGGCGGTGGAGATCCCGAAGTCGAGGTGGGCGAGCTGGGAGAGGTAGTGCAGGTACTGCTCCCCCAGGTTCTGGTCGGGGACCCCGAACAACGCCCGGATGGACTTCTCTGTGGCCGCGTTGACCTGCGACCTCTGAGCCAGCTTGTTCAGGATGACGGAGGCCGGGTCGCCCGGCATGAGGCGCGGGATGACGAAGTTCAGGGTGACGGCGACGGCGGCGGTCGCGAGGTAGAAGCCGAGGCGGCGCAGCAGGACCCGGGCCCGGCCGCCGCGCCGGCGACGGCGTGCGGGGCCGTCCGCCGTCGGCGGTCCGGCGGGCGGCGCCGGAAGTGTCGTCGCCGTCATCGGGCGAACTCCCTGTGCACGGCCATCACTTCACCGGCTTCAGCTGCGCGAGCACGTTCTCGAACGCCGGGCCGCCGTTCCAGGGGGCGCAGATGGCGTACGGATTGCTCTTGTCGGGGAATCCGGTCCAGTTGCGGGCGCTCCACGCGCAGCCGGCGGTGATGTTCGACAGCGTCACGAACGGCACCTGGTCGACGATGATCTTCTCCAGCTTCCGGGTGAGCTGGATCTGCGTCTGTTCGTCGCCGGAGTTCGCCAACTGGTTCAGCAGGTCGTCGGTGGACTTGTCGCGCCAGCGCAGGTAGTTGTTGGTCTGCGCCACGCCGCCCTTCGCGGTGCCGGCGAACTGGCTGTTCAGCAGCGGGTTGTAGACCTGCCAGGGCACGGCGCCGTACGCCAGTCCGTACGAGGCGAGGTCGAAGTCGCCCTTGGCCCGGGTGTCGGTGTAGGTGCCGCTGGCCAGCGGCTGCACATTCACCTTGATGCCGACCTTGCCGAGCTGGTCGGCGATGATCCGGGCCCGCTGCACGGAGTCCGCGAACTCGGAGACCTCGATGTAGTCGAGCGTGAGCTGCTTGCCGTCCTTGACCGCCTTGCCGCCGCTGAAGGTGTAACCGGCCTGCTGGAGCTGGGACTTGGCGGCCGCGAGGTCGGTCTTGACGGCGTCCTGGTAGGCGGGGTCGAGCCATTTGCCCTGCGTCGCCGCGTCCAGGCCGGTCTGGCTGATGGGGGTGGCGCCGAGCTGGGTGACGAGCTGGATGAGCTGCTGCCGGTCGATCGCCAGCTCGACCGCCTTGCGCAGATGGACGTCCTTCAGGACACCCCGGTCGTGGTTGAAGACCAGGACCAGCGACCCGTACGTCGGATAGAAGTAGCCGTTCTTCGCCGGGTCCTTGTCGACGTACTGCTTCTCCAGGTTGGGTATCGCGCCGCCGCTCAGGTCCTCTTGACCGCTGGTCAGCTGGGAGATCTCGGTGGCGGAGTTCACCACGGGCAGCCGGATCTGCTTGACCTGGATCTTGCTGCGCCAGTAGTCGTCCCGGAGGGTGAGGCTGACCTGCTGCGGGTCGAACCGCTTGAGGGTGTACGGGCCGCTGCCGACCGGGTCGGGGTTGGTGAACGTGACCGGGTTCTTCTGGTTCGCCCAGTATTTCTCCGGGACGATGTACTGCTGGAGAATCGAGGCGACCTGGGTGAATGCGGGCTTGTCGAATTGGAAGACGACCGTCTTCTGCCCCTGCGCGGTCACCGAGGAGAACGAGACACCGGACGAGTTGAGTGCGGGTGTTTTCTTCACCAGCTCGAAGGTGAACACAACGTCGGCGGCGGTGACCGGTTGCCCGTCGCTCCAGGTGGCCTTCTTCTCGATGTCCACTGTCAGCGTACGGCCGTCCGCCGACAGTTTCTGCGCGGAGGCGAGCCACGGTTCGAATTCGCCGCCCTTGAGGACATTCACCCCCATGAGCGACTGATACATGTAGATCCTGGTCCCCGGGGAAGCGTCACCGGTGCTGGTCAGCGGGTTGAAGTTCCGCTGGAGCACGGTTTTCCCGGAAGCATAGTTGATCATCATCGAGCCACTGCTCGAATTCGCCGAACCACTGTCCTGACACGCGGTGAGCGCCAGACTCATCACCACGGCGACCACTGCAGGACCGGTTCTCAAGGAACGCCTGAGCCGCACGGCTGACCTCCCATCTCGGTTGCCGAATTCTGCGGACGGAAATCACCGGGTGTCAAGCAGGCAACGGGAATCACCCATAAACGAACCTGGTCCTAAATAGAAAAAGAACCAGGTTCGTATGTCGACGGTGTGTTTCGCGGGATGCCATGGAAGGGCAGGATTGCCCCTCAGTCGACCCGGAGGAATTGAGAGGAAACGAATTGACCCAGACGCGTGACACACCCGCGGCGACCGGTTGGATGCGGGAGGCGAGGTTCGGCCTCTTCGTCCACTTCGGCGTCTACAGCATGGCCGCACGGCACGAATGGGTGCGCAGCTACGAGGAGATCGACGATGCCACGTACCAGCGGTACGTCGACCACTTCGACCCCGATCTGTTCGACGCCGCCGAGATCGCCCGCACGGCGCGCGCGGCCGGTATGCGGTACGCCGTACTGACCACCAAGCACCACGACGGCTTCTGCCTGTGGGACTCGGCGGTCACGGACTACAGCTCGGCCCGCGTCTGCGGCCGGGACCTGGTCGCCGAGTTCGTGGACGCCGTACGCGCCGAAGGACTGAAGGTCGGCTTCTACCACTCGCTCCTCGACTGGCATCACCCCGACTACGTGATCGACGGTGTCCACCCGCTGCGCAACGCGCCGGACGTGGCCGCCCTCAACTCCGGCCGTGACATGGGCAGATACCGCGCCTACCTGCACGCCCAGGTCAAGGAGCTGCTCACCTCGTACGGCCAGATCGACCTGATGTTCTACGACTTCACGTTTCCCTGGGACCGCGGTGGAATGCCGGGCAAGGGCCCGGAGGACTGGGACTCGGCGGAACTCCTCGCGACGACGCGCGCCCTCCAGCCGGGCATCGTGGTCAACAACCGCCTAGGTATCCCGGGCGACTACGTGACGCCCGAGCAGTACCAGCCGGACCGTCCGCTCGTCGACGACGGTGTCGAGATCATGTGGGAGGCGTGCCAGACCCTCAACGGCTCCTGGGGGTACCACCGGGACAACCTGGAGTTCAAGGACCCCGGCGACCTGGCGCGCATGCTCGTCCAGTCCGTGTCGAACAACGGCAACATGATCCTCAACGTGGGTCCCGACGGCCGCGGGAACATCGAGCCGCGCGCCCGTGCCGTCCTGAACTCCCTCGCGGACTGGATGCGGCTGCACTCCCGCGCGATCCACGGCGCAGGCCCCGCTCCGTTCACGCCGCCCGCCCACGGCGTGTACACGCTGCGCGGCGACCGTCTCTACCTCCACCTGTTCTCCTGGCCGTTCAGACACGTGCACCTGCCCGGGCTGGCCGGCCGGGTGAAGTACGCCCAACTGCTGGGCGACGGCAGCGAGGTCGGACTCGACGTCCTCGCCGGCACACCCCAACCGCACGCCCACCTCTCCCCCTTGCCCCAGCCCGAGGGCACCCTGACACTGACGCTTCCGGTCACCCGGCCGGACGTGCTCGTGCCGGTGGTGGAGCTGTTTCTGACGGAGGCGTGAGGGGTGTCGGCGGCGTCTTCCTGGAGGGGGCTACGGACCGCTGTGCCCCCCAGCCCCTCGGCCAGGCCGGCCGCGAGAACCCGAAGGCTGTCCGCGGGCAGGCGGCGGTGCGCGGCGAGTACCTCTGCCAGATTGGGGCGGATCACCTTGAGCGCCACCAGCAGACCGCCGCCGGCCCGGCGGGCCAGGTACACACTGCCCATACCGCCGGCGCCCAGCCTGCCCAGCAGTTCGAAGGGGCCGATGCTCGTCGGATCCTCGCCATGCCGAAGCGGTCGCCACACGTCGCACCGTCACTTGTCTGTCGCCGAAAGCTCAGGAGGCAGGCGTCAGCCCGGAAAGCACGCGTCGTCACCGCTGTCCCCCACGATGTGAACAGTGATTCTGACGAGCGCGAGGGAAGCAGCACAGGGGCGCACCGAGATGCGAAGAGCGCACTCGCTCGGCGCCAGAGCGTGAGAGCGACCCCGGTCGACCGGGCGGGGATTCCCTTGCGTTCGTCCAAGCGTCGCCGGTCTTTGTCCATGGACCGGTCCCGCCGCCTGAGGTGAGGGTGGTGACCATGAGCGAGTTCAGCGCGGTCGGCGGCGAGCGGCGGATGCCGGGCGGGCTCGTCGCGCTGGCGCTGGGCGGTTTCGGTATCGGGCTGACCGAGTTCCTGATCGCCGGGCTGCTGCCGCAGGTGGCGTCGAGTTTCGCGGTGTCCGAGGCGGCTGCGGGCCGGCTGATCTCCGGGTACGCGTTGAGCGTCGCGGTCGGCGCGATCGTCCTGACGGCGGCCACGGCACGGCTGCCCCGCAAGCAGGTCCTGGTCGGCCTGGTGGCGTTGTTCGTCGTCGGCAACCTGCTGTCCGCCGTCGCGCCGGACTACCGGGTGATGCTGCTCGGGCGGATCGTCGCGGCGCTCTGCCACGGCTCGTTCTTCGGTATCGGCTCGCTCGTCGCGCGCAGTCTGGTCGCGCCGGAGCGGAAGTCCCGCGCGGTGGCGGTGATGTTCGCCGGGCTGACGCTGGCGAACGTGCTGGGCGTGCCCTTCGGTGCGCTGGTCGGTGAGCGCTGGGGCTGGCGGGCGGCCTTCTGGGCGGTCACCGCGATCGGCGTACTCGCGCTGGCGGGAATCGTCGCCCTCGTCCCCGGCCGGGCGGGAGAAGCGCGATCGCTGACGAAAACGACCCCTGAGCCACCCGGCAGCCTGCGGGCCCAGTTGCGGGAGTTCCGGTCCTGGCAGGTGTGGCTGACGCTGACTGCCACCGCGCTCGGGTACGGCGGGATGTTCGGCGCGTTCAGCTATATCGCCTACACGTACACCGAGGTCGGCGGCTTCTCGTCGGCGGAGGTCGCCTGGCTGCTGATGGTGTACGGCGTCGGTCTGGTCGTCGGGAACCTGCTCGGCGGGCGTGCGGCCGACCACGACCGTGACCGCGCCCTGATCCTGGCCCTGCTCGGACTCACCGTCACCCTGACGGCATTCGGTCTGCTGGCCGCCAACGCCACCGCGTCGGTCGTACTGACCTTCCTGATGGGCGTGTTCGGATTCGCCGGCGTACCCGGCATGATCACCCGCGTCACCGACTACGCCCACGGCGCGGCCCTCGCCGCCAGCGCCAACGTATCCGCGTCCAACCTCGGCAACGCCCTCGGCGCCTGGCTCGGGGGCCTGGCCATCACCGCGGGCCTCGGCTACACCGCACCGCTCTACGTCGGCGCGGGCATCGTCCTGACGTCGGTCGTCGTCATGACGGTTGCCGCACACCTGGCCAGGAACCCGCTCAGCGGCCCCGAGGCCGTCAGATCGCCTCCGGACCGCCGGTCAGGACGACGCGGCCGGTGACGGACTGCGGGTTGACCAGGAGCCGGAGAGGCGGGCCCGAGGTCGTAACCTGCGAAGTCCGGCGGGGAGTCGCTGAGGATCTGGTGGTGGCGGATACGGATACGCCGTACGCCGCTGCGTTCCTCGGCCGTCGTACGGGCCCGCAGCTTGTGTGGTTCGGTAAGGGGTCGGTCTGCTGGGCCTCCCGCTTGGCGAGCAGGGCGGCTCGCTTGACCTCCAGGTACTCGCGCAGTTCGGGGCGGGGGTCGGGGGCGGGGTCGCCGGGTGGGAACCCGGTGGTCAGTCGGCCCAGACCCTGCTGGGCTGACTGGCGCGTATCGCCGGGGCGACCTCGGCGGCGAACCGTTCCAGGGTTTCCTCCTTGAGGCCGGTGGGGGTGTGCTCGACGGAGATGCCGGTCAGTTCATGGCCGAACAGCTCGTGGTACTGGCCTAGTTTGTCGATGATCTGGGCCGGGCTGCCGACGAGCGCCGAGCCCTCCCCGACGAACTCCTCCACCGTGGTGATCTCGGACTTGTTGTGCTTGAACGTGGGGCTCGCGGCGAACGCCTCCCACACCGGCCGGAAGAGTTCCAGCGCCTTCTGCGAGGTGTCGGCGACCAGCAGACTCGGGAAGCTAGCGGCGACCACGGTGTCCTCCGGGGCCCGGCCGTAGTGGGCCCAGCGTTCGCGGTAGTGGTCGACGAGACGGGCGTAACGCGCCCTGCGGTGGAAGCCGTTGGCGGTGAACAGGGGGTCCCCGTGGCGGGCGGCGAGGTCGGTGGAGCGTTCGCTGGTGGCGCTGCCGTGCCAGACGGTGATGCGCCGCTGGAGGGGGCGCGGCTGGGTGGTGACGCCCGTCAGCGGGGTACGGAACCGGCCCGACCAGGTGACGGGTTCCGGCTCCCACAGGCGGCGCAGCAGCTCGTACTTCTCGGCGAGGTAGTCCCACTGGAGGGACTCCTCCAGGCCGAACAGGCTGTACTGGTCGGGGTGGTTGCCCTTGGAGACGATCAGTTCGACCCGGCCGTCGGAGAGGTTGTCGAGGGTCGCGAACTCCTCGGCCACCCGTACCGGGTCGAGGATGCTGAGCACGGTGACGCCGGTGAGCAGCCGCACCCTGCTGGTGCGCTCACCGATGGCGGAGAGGAGGACGGCCGGCGAGGAGGACAGGAAGTAGCCGCCGTGCCGCTCACCCACCGACACGGCGTCGATGCCCAACTCCTCGGCGCGAACGGCTCGTTCGACGACGGAGCGAAGGCGGTCGCGCTGCGTGGGCCGGTGGCCGGTGGCGGCGTCGGGGGTGTTGGCGACGATGTCGTTCAGCAGGAATTTCACGGGGACTCCTGGGAGGGCGCGACGAGCGGTGGGGCGGGAGCGGCGGCACGCTGGGCATGTCTACGGGTGACCGGACCCGTTCCGGTCCTCACCCGAGCCGTGCCGGTCGCGGCAGGCCGAGGTGGTCGCGCAGGGTAACCGCTACACCACGCTCACGGGATGCCGCACCAGTGCGTCGAACAGATAGCCCTGCGTGTTGGGCACGGCGACATCCGGCTGCGTACGACCGGCCGTGTCCGTGGCGCGGGCCAGCAGATGGGTCGCGCCCGCTGCCTCGGGCCGCCAGTCCAGGGACCACCGAGTCCATGTGGCCGCCCGGGGCCGGTCGTGCAGCCGGGCGGGCCGCCAGTTCACCCCACCGTCGGTGCTGACGTCGACCCGGGCGACCGCACCCGCACCCGACCACGACCGCCCGTGCAGCACATGCCGCTCCCCCGCCGCGAACGTGGCCCCGCGCGCCAACTCAAACGCACTCTTCGTGGTCTGCCGGGTGAGCGGCGCGCTGCCGCCCTCCGGGTAGGCGGAGCCGAACAGCCGATAGAAGGTGGTGTTCCAGGGCGAGTAGAGCGGCTGCGCCGACACCTCGATGTCGCCGACCCACTTGATCGACGCGATCCCCACCCAGGACGGCACCAGCACCCGCACCGGATATCCGTGGTCGTACGGCAACGGCTCACCGTTCATCTCGTACGCGAGCAGGACGTCGTCCAGCGCCTTGGCCAGCGGCAGCGGACGACGCACCCGGCCCAGGCTCTCGCCGCCGCTGACGTACTCGGCGTCCAGGCCGCGCGGCTGCACGTCCACGGCGTACGGGGACAGCCCGGCCCTGCGTAGTACGTCGGCCAGGCGGACCCCGCGCCAGCGGGCGACGCCGATCGCGCCCAGGGTCCACGCGGTGCCTGTGACCGTCTCGCCCTGCTGGGCCGTGTAGAAGGAGCGGCCGTTTCCGGCGCACTCTACGAAGGCGGTCCGGGTGACGGCGGGCAGGGCGCGCAGGTCGTCGTACCCGAACTCCACCGGCCGGTCCTCGCCGGGGGATCCGCGCAGGCCGCTTCCCCACAGGCGCAGCCGCCAGTCGGCGGTGTCCAGGACGGGGGTGGCGGTGTGGTTGCGTACGAAGAACAGTTCGTTGGGGGTGTGGTGGCCGGTGCCGCGCAGGGCCTCCCAGCGGGTCTCGGCGTTGGTGCCGCGCTGGATGAACCACTCGGGCGGCAGGGGCTTGACGATCGGTGTGTCGGCGGCGTGGGCAGGCCGGGTGGTGCCGAGTGCGGTCCCGGCGGCGGTGGCGGCGATCAGGGTGAGGAGCCGTCGGCGGGTGACCCCGTCGGCCCTGGCCTCACCGGCGAGCCACTGGCGCAGTCTGCGGCGGTCGTAGTCGGTTTCGTAGCGGTCGCCGGCGGGGGTGCGAGAAGGCGGCATGGCGGTTCCTCGTCAGGGGAGGCGGAACAGCACGGCGGAGGTCAGTGCGCGCACCAGGGCCCGGGCGTCCGTCGGTGCGGTCGCCGTGTGCGCAACTGGCTTGCGGAGCAGAGTGGTTGACGGAGCGTCAGAAGGCGTGCGAGCAGCCGGTCTTTGGACACAGCGCGGCGGCCACGCGGACGAGGTCCACGGCGCGGCGGCGGGTCAGCGGCGCTGGCAACGGCATGGCGGGATGCAAGCACGTGGGGCGGGAGGTGTCAATGGGACGCACCCAGCCGCAGCGGCCGGGACGGGTCCGCCGACCACTCCTCCAGCGAACCGTCCTACAGCGAGATGTCCTCACGGCCGAGCAGAGTGAGCGCGAGCACGGTGTCGGCTGCGGAGATGCCGTCGCCGTGCTGACAAGCCGCCCCGGCCGGGCGGCTGTTGACCCTCCCCCACCAGCACTGTCATTCTGCTCGGTGTGAGCCAGGACCCGCGCCTCGTGTCCCGCCGGCACGTCGACCTCTGTCGACAGGCCAGCGCGATCTGTGCCGTCCGGCCGCTGACCCGCCGCTGATCTCCCCGCGGGTCTCCTCCTCTCCCCTGCGCGCGCCTCCGCATCCGTCTGCCGAGCGCTTCCCGGCTACAGCCACACGTACCGGCCGACGAGCGCACACCGGGCCGTCGTGATCCGCACCGGCCGCATCCCAGCCCCCCGTAAGCGAAGGAACCCGCATGACCGTTCAGGACACCACCACGGACCTGGCCGCCTTCACCAACACCTGGCAGGAGTGGCACACCGGACAGGAGGCGCGGCTCGCCGACCCGCACGGGTTTCTCGCCATCACCAGCCTGAACTGGCTCAGCACCGAGCCGCAGCGCTTCCCCGACGCTCCGGGCGTCTGGTCGAGCGGCGTCGGCGGGGTCGTCGTGGTCCTCGCCGAGGGTGAGGAACTGGTCGTGGACGGAACCCCCATCCACGGCGAGCACCGCTTCGGGGTGCTCCCGGAGCGCGGCGGAGTCGACGCCGTCTGGGGCGACGCCGTGATCGAGGTGGCCAAGCGCGGCGGACACGACATCGTCCGCCCCCGGCACCCGGACACCCCGCTGCGCACCGCGTTCGCCGGTACGCCCGCCTACGCCCCGCATCCCCGCTGGACGGTGACCGGCCGCTACACCCCCTTCGACGAGCCCCGGCCGACGACCGTGGGCGCGGCGGTCGAGGGCCTGGAGCATGTGTACGACGCACCGGGCCAGGTCGAGTTCGAGCTGGACGGACGCCCGTTGGCACTCACCGCGTTCGCCGGACGCGCACCGGGCAGCCTGCTGGTGCTGTTCACCGACGCGACCTCCGGGGTCACCACCTACGCGGCCAACCGGGCCCTCGCCCTCGCCGCGCCCGCCGCCGACGGCACGGTCGTCCTGGACTTCAACCGGGCGACGAACCTGCCGTGCGCGTACACCGACCTCGCCACCTGCCCGCTGCCGCCGGCCGAGAACCGGCTGCCGGTGGCGATCGAGGCCGGGGAGAGGATCCCCCACGAGCGGGGCGGGGCATGAGCGTATGAGTACCCCCACGATCGGCTCGCTGGCCTTCCTCACCCCGGGCAACTTCGCCGACGACGACCCGTACACCGGCCTGGAGGAGACGCTCCAACTGTTCGAGTACGGCGAGCGGTTGGGCTTCGACGGCGCCTGGATCCGGCAACGCCACCTCGAACACGGCGTCGGCTCGGCCGCGGTCTTCCTCGCCGCCGCCGGCCAGCGCACCGAGCGGGTGGAGCTGGGCACGGCGGTCATCCCGATCGGGTACGAGAACCCGTTCCGGCTCGCCGAGGACCTGGCGCTGGCCGACGTACTGTCACGAGGCCGGCTGCAGGTCGGTCTCAGTACCGGCATGCCGCACGCCGAACTCCTCGGCGACCTGGTGTACGACGGGGACTGGCGCGGCTTCGACCTGTCGTACGGCAGGATCGCCCGCGTCATCGACCATCTGCGCGGCGACTATCTCGGCGGCCCGGACACGGTGATCCACTCGCCCGGCAACACCCAACGGCCCCGCCTTCAGCCGCACAACCCGGGCCTGGTGGACCGGGTCTGGTACGGCGGCGGCAGTCTGCTCTCGGTCCGGTGGGCCGCGGAGCACGGGCTGAACCTGCTGAGCGGCAACATCGTCACCGGCGAGGGCACCGACGACTTCACGACGGCCCAGCTCGCCCTGCTCTCCGAGTACGGGCGCGCTCTCGCCGGGGAGCGTCCGACACGGGTGGCGCTCGGCCGGGTGATCGTCCCGTTCGACAGCGCGGACGCGACCACCCGGGCCCGCTACCGGGAGTACACGGCCTCCCGGCACGCCCGTACCCTCGCGCCGCAGGGCCCGAAGCGGACCCTGTTCGCACCGGACGTGGTCGGGACCGCCGACCAGATCCTGGAACAGCTGACGGCGGACCCCGTGGTCGCGGCCGTCTCGGAGCTGCGGCTGGAACTGCCGTACGAGTTCCATCGAGCCGACTACGAGCAGATCCTGCACGACGTACGGCACCTGATCGCGCCCGAGCTGGGCTGGCGGCCCAGAGATCCCGAGGATCAGGCTCCCGTCAGTCTGCGGACAGGAGTGCCTGCCAGGAACGCGGCGATGTCCTCCACCGCTTCCGTGTAGAAGGTGCGGTAGTTACGCTCGGTGACATAGCCGAGGTGCGGGGTGGCGAGCACGTTCGGCAGGGAGCGCAGGGGGTCGTCGGCGGGGAGGGGCTCGGTGTCGAAGACGTCGAGCCCGGCGCCGGCGATCCAGCCCTCCCGCAGGGCACGTACGAGTGCCGTGCGGTCGACGATGGCGGCGCGGGAGGTGTTGACGAGGTGGGCGTGCGGGCGCATGGCGCGCAGTTCCGGCTCGCCGAGCAGGCCGCGGGTGCGGTCGGACAGGACGAGGTGGACGGACACGAAGTCGCTGCGGCGCAGCAAGTCCTCTTTGCTGTCCGCCAGTTGGACTCCCGCGTCGGCCGCTCGCTGGGCGGTGAGGTTCTCGCTCCAGGCGAGGACCTCCATACCGAAGGCGGTGGCGACGCTGGCGACCCGCGTGCCGATCTTGCCGAGTCCGAGCAGGCCCAGGGTGCGGCCGTTCAGGTCCTGGCCGACGGTGGACTGCCAGGGACCGCCCTCGCGCAGGGCCCGGTTCTCGACGGTGAGGTGGCGGGCGAGGCCGAGGAGGAGCGCCCAGGTCAGCTCGACGGGCGGGGTGGAGCTGCTCGCCGTACCGCACACGGTCACGCCCTGGGCCTGCGCTGCGGCGAGGTCGATGGAGGCGTTGCGCATACCGGTGGTCACCAGCAGGCGCAGCCGGGGCAGTCGGCGCAGGAGGTCGGCGTCGAAGGGGGTGCGCTCCCGCATGACCACGACGATCTCGCAGTCGGCGAGTTCGGCCACAAGCTTGTCGGGGTCGGTGAGGTGTTCGCGGAGGGTGCGCATCTCGACCTGGCCGGCGAGGGGGCTCCAGTCCGCCATGGTCGGGGCGGCGCCCTGGTAGTCGTCCAGCACAACGCAGTGGAAGGTCATGGGTGAAGTCTGCCTTTAAGGCTGCTCTTTCCTTGCTGCCGTACCGTCCGGCCCGAAGTCACGACCGGACCCGGCATCCGCACCAGCCGAACGGTCGGCCCGGCAAGCGAGAAGGAGAGTTCCGCATGACCGCCGTACGTGGCACCACCGTCGACATCCCCACCCAGGACGGCACCGCCGACGCCTACTTCGCCCACCCCGACGACGGCGCCGCCCATCCCGCCGTCCTGCTCTACATGGACGCTTTCGGTCTGCGCCCGCAGCTGAGGACGATGGCGGACCGGCTCGCCGAAGCCGGTTACACGGTGCTGGTCCCGAACGTCTTCCACCGGCACGGCAGCGCGCCCGTAGTACCGCTGCCCGAGTTCATCGGCGACGCCGACCGGCCGGCCCTGTACGAGCGGATCGTCCCGCTGATGGGCGACCTGACCAGTGACGTGGTGGCCCGCGACTCCGCCGCGTATCTGGACTGGCTGGCCGGCCGAGCGGAGGCCACCGCCGGACCGGTCGGCGCGTCCGGCTACTGCCTGGGCGCCCGGCTGGCCTTCCTCACCGCCGGCAGCCACCCTGAGAGGGTCGCCGCCGCGGCCGGCTTCCACGGCGCGGGCCTGGCCACCGACGCCACCGACAGCCCTCATCTGCTCGCCGACCGGATCACCGCGGAGCTGTACTTCGGCCACGCCGACAACGACCCCTCGATGCCGCCGGAGCAGATCGAACGCCTCGACAAGGCCCTCACCGAGGCGGGCGTCCAACACCGCTCCGACGTCTACGCCGGTGCCGAGCACGGCTACACCATGGCCGACACCAACCGCTACGACGCCGAGGCCGCCGAACGCCACTGGACCGCACTGCTGGAGCTGTTCGGCCGCACCCTCTCACGTACACGCGTACGGAAGGTGGGCTCTGTCGCACGTGGCCGGACAGGGCAATAGTCGTCGGTCCGGCCCAAGAACCGTACGCGTGGCCGCAGTTCACGACATCTCGTGGCACCCGGCCCAGGACATGGTCCGGTCCGGATTCACTCAGGGGCCGAGGCGGCGGCCCGGTCGAGACCGCGAGCCCGTTTGAAGCGGTCGAGCCCTTCGGACAGGTCGACGATCGGGTCCGGGTAGTCGAGGGCGGCGCGGTCCAGGCCGCGCAGTTTCCACGGCTCGTGCACCAGCGGCCCGGCCAGCGCCCGCAGTTCGGGCACCCAGCGGCGTACGTACGCGCCGTCGGGGTCGTATCTCTTGGCCTGGGTGACGGGGTTGAGGACCCGGTTGGGCCGGGAGTCGGTTCCGGTACCGGCCGTCCACTGCCAGTTGAGCTGGTTGTTGGCGATGTCGCCGTCCACCAGCAGGTCCAGGAAGTGCCGGGCGCCGACCCGCCAGTCGACATACAGCGTCTTGGTGAGGAAGCTCGCGGTCAGCAGGCGTCCCCGGTTGTGCATCCAGCCCTCGTGGCGCAGCTGGCGCATCGCCGCGTCGACGATCGGATAGCCGGTGCGGCCCTCCTTCCACGCCTCGACGTCCTCGCGCGCCTGCGGCCCGGAGCGCCAACTGTCGTGCCGGGTGCGGTACTCGGAGGCCGCCGCGTCCGGACGGGCGGCGAGCACCTGGCGGTGGAAGTCGCGCCAGGCGAGCTGCCGTACGAAGGCATCGGCGCCCGGTCCGCCCACCCGGCGGGCCCGGTGGACGAGTTCGACGGCGGAGAGCGTGCCGAAGTGCAGATGCGGCGAGAGCCGGGAGGTGGCGTCGCCGGCCAGGTCGTCATGACCGTCCTCGTACGACGTCAGCCCGCCGCGCAGCCACGCGGTGAGGCGCGCTCGGCCCTCGGTCTCGCCGCCGGAGGCGAGCCCCTCCGACAGTCCGCGCAGGTCGCTCCGGGAGGGCAGAGGTTCGGATCCGACACCGTCCGGGACGCGGACCGTCCGTGGCGCCACGAGCGGGTCCCGCAGCGGCTGCTGCGACCAGTGCCGGAAGTACGGCGTGAAGACGGCGAAGTGGTCCGAGGCGGCCGGGACCACGGCACCCGGGGCGACGGCTGCGGTCACCGTGTCGTGCACGTGCAGCCGTACGCCGTCCGCCTCCAGGGCGCGGCGCAGCCGATCCTCCCGACGACGCGCGTGACCGCTGACGTCGGCCGCCAGGTGCACCTCGTCGGCACCCACCTCGGCAGCGATCCGGCACACCTCACCGACGAGATCCCCGCTGCGCACGACCAGCCGACCGCCCCGCTCGCGCAGACCGGTGTCGAGATCGCGCAGACAGTCGGCGAGGAAGGCCAGCCGGTTGGGTACGGCGAACCCGGCGCCGTCCACGGCCCGGTCCCGCACGAACAGCGGGACGACCGCGCGTCCACCGGCCAGCGCCGCCCGCAGCGGCGGATGGTCGTGCAGGCGGAGGTCGGAGGTGAACAGGACGACCGAGACGTTCATGACGCGCACTCCGGGTAGTTCATGTCCCCATAAATACCCCAGCGCGCCTGACTCTTCGAAGCGACGCCCCTCCCCCTTCCTACGCGTCCGAAGCCACGAAGTCAGGAAGTCAGGAAGTCAGGAAGTCAGGAAGTCAGCCGGATCAGCACAACAGCCGGTGTGCGCGGCAGCGACACCCTCACCCCGTCCCCGTCCCAGACCGCCGAGCCGCCGCCCGGAGCGGACGGGTGCAGGATCTCCGCACGGACCTCCTGGCCCGCCAAGTGCCCTACTGGCACATGGAGTTCGCTCTCCCCTCCGCGACGCCAGACCGAGACGTAGGTCGTACGGCCACCCGGCACCCGCATGCCCAGGGCCAGCCACTCGTCCGTCCAACCCGGCAGGCCGAGCGGCCAGAACGGCACGGCCTTCGCGAGGTCGCCGCGGAGTGTCTTGTAGACGGCCACCGCGTCCCGTACGAGCGTCAGTTGTTCTGCCGACATCCGGTCCAGATGGCCCGAGAGATGGATTCGGCCGAGCAGTGCGCCGCCGAGGGTGAAGGTGATCAGGTCGTCGTCGTACCCGGGTTGGGGGTAGGCCCAGACGGCGCCCTGTTCGGGCGGGACCGCTGTCGGTGCGGCGGCGGCGATCGGTGGGAACAGCAGTGGGTCCTGCTGGTCGCTGGTGGACTGGAGTTGGGTGACGGCGAGGGTGGCGCCGTCCATTCTCATACCGCCCGAGGCGCAGTTCTCGATCACCAGGCCGGGGTGGCGGTCGAGCACCTCGGAGAGCCAGTCCAGGTATGCCTGGGCGTGGCCGAGCAGGCCTGCCCCCGGCGCGATGTCCCCGGGGGCGCAGGTTCCCGGGTCGACCACGATGTTGTAGTCCAGCTTGAGATAGCCGACGCCCCAGTCGCCGACGATGCGGTCGACGGTCTTGTCGAGGTGTGCCCGGGCGGCGGGGTGGCGCAGGTCTAGTTGGTGGCGGCCCTGTTCGGTGATGCGTACGCCGTCCCGCTGGAAGAAGGCCTCCCGCGGGAGTTCGGACGCGACCGGGCTGCGTACGCCCACGACCTCCGGCTCCAGCCACAGGCCCGGCACCATGCCGCGTTCCCTGATCCGGTCCAGGACCGCCCGGATTCCGCCGTCGGGGAAGCGGCGCGGTGAGGGCAGCCACTCGCCGACGCTGTCCCACCAGCCCTCGGTGCTGTCGTCGTACCAGCCGGAGTCGACGCAGAAGTACTCCGCCCCGGCCTCGGCGGCGGCGTCGATCAGCGGGAGCAGTTTCTCCGTCGTCGGGTCGCCCATCAGGGTGTTCATGTAGTCGTTGAAGACGACCGGCAGGGTGCTGTGGTCCGGGTGCGGGCGGCGTACGGCACGGCGGTACGAGGTCAGGGCGGCGAAGGCGTCGTCCAGACCGGAGCCGAGGGACAGGACGCCGGGCACGGTGGTGAGTTCGGCGCCGGGTGCCAGTCCGACCCGCCACTGGTGTTCCGCGTCCGTGGGGCCGTTCAGCGCCAGACACGTGCCGTGGTCTCGCTCGCCCAGGTCCCAGCGCCAGCCCGCCGGGGACTCGATCTGCCACAACCAGGCCCGGCCGCCGCCGCGTTCGGTGAGGGCGCCCATCGCGAGGTGCCCGTCGGTGGGCCAACTGCCGCGCCCCGTCAGGGTCAGTGCCGCCCGGCTGTCGTGCTGGTGGACGTCGACATGGATGTCGGCGACAGTGTCGCGCAGCGGCTCGGCGTACCAACGGCACTCCGTCAGCCAGTCGTTGCGGGCGCGGTGGATGTCGAGGCCGTCGGGCGAGGGGAGGCCGCCGAGCAGCAGGCTGCTGACGGACTGGACGACGATCGGCTCCTCCCCCTCGTTGCGGAGACGGACGCGGGAGCGCAGCACGGGCAGGCCGACGGGCGAGGACAGTTCGACGAAGGCGGTCAACCCGGTGCGGGGATCGTGGAGTTCGACGGTCAGGTACGTCCAGCCGTCGTGTTCGTGGGCGGTGTGGGCCCGGTGGCGGAGGCGGGCGCCGAGGGCCGTACCGGTGAAGCGGGGGCCCGACCAGCCGCTGCCGTGACCGAGGGCGGTCACCTCGACGAGGTGGAGGGGGGCGTCAGGGCGCGGGTCGCCGACCGGGGGCCCGCCGCTCGAACGGGACTCGGGACCGGTCAGCCGGACCAGCCGCAGGGTCTCGTCGCCGCCGGTCGCGAACTCGGCCTCCAGAGCACGGTGTCCCCAGACGAAGTGCTGCTCAGCGGTGGTGCGGGGTGCCGTGCCCGCCGTGTCCGACGTACCGGTCAACGTCTTCCCCTCCCGATGCCGCCTGGGCCGACGGTCTGCTTCCGCCGGATGAATCAAACGTTACGGTCTCTTGACGACCCTCATGTGACCGGTCACAATCCTGGCATGAATGTGACCGGTCACACAAGACGCTCAGTGAGCATCCGGGATGTCGCCAGCGCGGCCGGAGTCTCGTACCAGACCGTCTCCCGGGTGATCAACGACAGCCCCAGCGTCAAGCCGTCCACCCGCGACAGGGTGCTCGCCGTCATCGACGAACTGGGGTTCCGGCGCAGCTCCGCCGCGCTCGCCCTCGCCAGCGGACGCAGTCGCGCGGTGACCGTGCTCACCTCCAACACGACGCACTACGGCTACGCCTCGATCCTCCAGGGCATCGAGGAGGCCGCCCGTGCCGCCTCGTACGCCGTCGGGGTCGGCGTCCTCGAATCGGCCGACGAGGCCGCTGTCGCCGCCGAGGTGCGGCGGGCGGCGGACGCGGGCGGCGGACTGATCGTGATCGCGTACGATCCGGCCGGTGTACGGGCCCTGGGTGCCGTGCCCGCCGAACTGCCGGTCGTCGGCGTGGTGGAGACCCCCGCGAGCCCGCCCGGCGACGACCGCCCCTGGGTGTGGACCGACGACCGCGAAGCCGCGTACGAGGCGACCCGCCATCTCCTCTCCCTCGGCCACGAGACCGTGCACTACGTCGCCATCCCGTCCAGCACCCGGCGCACCAGCGCCCGTACGACCGGCTGGCGGCAGGCGCTCAGGGAGGCCGGAGCGCCGGAGCCCCGTCCCGTACAGGGGAGTTGGGGCCCGGCGGGCGGTCACGCGGCGGGCCTGAAGCTCGCGAAGGACTCCGGTGTCACCGCGATCCTGTGCGGCAACGACGACCTCGCGCTCGGGGTGATCCGCGCCCTGCACGAGACGGGCCGCGCGGTCCCCGGCGAGGTGAGCGTGGCCGGTTTCGACGACGCCCCGCACTCCGCCTATCTGACCCCGTCGCTGACGACCGTACGCCTGGACTTCACCGGCCTCGGGCGATCCGCGTTCGCCCTGCTGCACGGCGTACTGGAGGAGTCCGCGCAGATCGCCCCGCACCCCGTCTCCGTACCGGAACTGCTGGTGCGGGAGAGCTCGGGGCCGCCGCCCGGGCGCGGGTGAACCCGCCTCCCCTACGGCTCACTTGCTCCGCCCGATCGCACATTCTCAGCCGGACCGCTAGACCGACCGCCTGCCCGATCCGCCCATCTGAGCCCGTTCGCGAAAGGCACCTCAATGTCGAGAAGAGCCCTCCCCGCACTGGCGTTCATATGCGCCGCCGCCCTCTCCGCCACCGCGTGCAGTGACCCGACCGTCGGCGACTCGGGTTCGTCCGCCGAGTCGGGCGGCACGCAGGCGAAGGTCGACCCGACCGCCCGTCTGGACGGCGTGAAGCTGACCATGTGGACCGCGCAGAACACGCTCAACGCGCCGAAGCAGGTCATCGACGCCTTCGAGAAGGCCACCGGGGCCGAGGTCGAGACGCAGGCGATCCCCGACCTGTACGAGCAGAACGTGCCGACCAAGCTCGCCTCGGGCGACCGGCCGGACCTGATGTTCTGGCAACCGTCCATCTCCACACTGCCGTTCATCCAGCCGAAGCAGAACCTCCTCACCCTCGACGGGGAGGAGTGGGTGTCGAAGCTGGGCGACACCGAGAGGTCGCTCGGCGTGATCGACGGCAAGCGGTACGCGGCGATCGTCACCAGCCCCGCCATGCTCGGCGTCTACTACAACAAGGACGTCTTCAAGGAGGCCGGGCTCACCGAGCAGAACTTCCCGAAGTCGTACGACGAACTGCTGGCCCTCGGTAAGGCCATCACGGACAAGACCGACGCGGCCGGCTTCTACGAGGCCGGCGGTGACAAGTGGCCGCTCCAGTGGCAGATGCAGATCCAGCTCACCGACCTCGACAAGCAGTGGTGGGCCGACCTCAACCAGAACAAGGAGAAGTGGACCGACCCGGTCGTCGTCGACGCCATCAAGAAGTACAAGGAGAAGCTGCTCGACGCGGGGCTCGCGCAGAAGAACTACAGGACGGGCACCTTCACCGGGCAGGCCGACTCCCTCTGGAAGGGCGAGTCGGGCATGGTCCTCAACGTCACCTCGTTCCAGAGCCAGTTGCAGGCCAAGTACTCCACGGCCGAGATCGACAAGAAGATCGGCTGGTTCCCGATCGCCAACTCCTCGGCCACCGGCCTGTACTCCCCCGACCAGACCAACGGTGTGGTCGCGTTCAAGACCGGTGACGAGAAGCGGCAGAACGCCTCCCGGCAGTTCCTGGCCTTCTGGCTCGGGCCTGACTACGCCGACTACATCAAGGCGATGAAGATCCCGTCCGTGCAGCCGTCCGTGCCGACCCCCGCCGGTCTCCCCCAGGCATCCGTGGCCCAGGTCGCGGCGCTTCCCACGGCCATCGGTGTCTTCCAGGCCAAGGCGATCGTCGCGCCCGACACGCACCTCTACCTCGCCGACATGCTCTACGGCAAGAAGAGTCCGCAGCAGGTCGCGCAGGCGATCCAGGACCAGTTCGCGCAGGTGGCCAAGGCCCAGGCGGCGCCCGGCTTCTAGCCGGGAGAGAGAGACAGGGGAGAGACAGGGCTTCCGATGGCGGACACGGCCGTACGTACGCGCAACAAGGCACCGACGAGAGGCGAATCCCGGCGGGTGGGGCGGCTGCCGCGCGCGGCCGTCCATCACCCCTGGTGGTTCGCGCTCCCCGCGATCGCCGTCTTCGCGGCCTTCTTCCTGGTGCCGAACCTGCTCAACTTCTACTACCCGTTCACCAATTGGTCCTCGTACCACCCGGACATCGCCTTCACCGGCCTCGACAACTTCACCACCATCGCCGACGACGGCTCCCTGCTGCGGGCGATCCGCACGACCCTGCTCTACGCCCTGCTGGCGGCCGTCTTCCAGAACGGCTTCGGGCTGGGGCTGGCACTGCTCCTTGAGGCGGACACCCGGTTCAACCGGTTCTTCCGGGCCGTCTTCTTCCTGCCGGTGCTGATCTCCGCGCTCGCCACCGGCTATGTCTTCCAGTCCCTGTTCAACCAGGACGGCGCCGTCAACGGCCTGCTCGGTACGGACATCCCGTGGCTCGGCTCGACGACCTGGACGCTGGTCCTGGTCACCGTCGTCCACGGCTGGAAGTGGATGGGCCTGTCGATGCTGATCTATCTCGCCGGCCTCAAGGGCATCCCCGGCGAGATGCTGGAGGCCGCGAAGTGCGACGGCGCCGGGCCGTGGCGGACCTTCTGGTCGGTGCGCTGGCCGCTCCTCGCTCCCGCCCTCACCTTCAACGTCACCACGGCGCTGATCGGTTCGATGAACACCTTCGACATCGTGCAGGCCACGACGGGCGGCGGGCCCGCGGGCTCCACGGAGGTCTTCAACATCTACATGTTCCGGATCTTCGGCCAGGGCCTGTACGCCCAGGCCTCCGCGATGAGCCTCGTCCTCTTCCTGGTCGTGGTCGCCGTCGCGATCCCCCTCGTCATCGGACTGCGCCGAAGGGAGCAACTGCTGTGAGTACCCAGATGAGTTACGCACCTGCGGTGAACCCCCTCTGGCGGTACGGTCGTCCGGCGCTCGTCCTGCTCCTCGCCGGACTCGCGGTCGGCGTACCGCTGTGGCTGGTCGTCGTCACCTCCGCCAAGCCGCAGGCCGAGGCGATCACCCCGAACCTGGACCTGCCCCGGCACTGGCAGCCGGGCGGCAACTACGAAGAGGCCGTCAGCCAGGGCGAGATGCTGCGCGGCTTCGTCAACTCCCTGCTCGTCGTGGTGCCTTCGGTCGCCCTGGTACTGATCCTGGGGGCCGGTGCCGCCTGGGTCTTCGCGCGCCGCAAGTCGAGGTTGGTATCGGCGGCATACGCCCTCTGTATCAGCGGGCTGCTGCTGCCGCCCGCCGTCATCACCATCGTCATGGAGCTGCGGCAGCTGGGGCTCGCGGGCACCCGGCCCGGGATGATCGCCGTCTACACCGGGATGTACCTCTCCACGTCGATCTTCTTCATGACCGGATTCATCCGGGCCATCCCCATGGAGCTGGAGGAAGCCGCGCGGATGGACGGCGCGACGCCGCTGAGGATCTTCCGGCAGATCATTCTGCCGCTGCTCAGGCCGGTCATCGCCACCGCGACGATCATGGTGATGCTCTACGCCTGGAGCGACATCTTCTACGCCTTCTTCGTCCTCGGCGGCGGAGACAAGGCGACCCTGCCGCTCAACCTCTACAAGGTCGCCAGCGCCCAGCTCTACCTCAACAACTGGCATCTCGTCTTCGCGTACGTCGTGGTGATGAGCCTGCCCATGGTCGCCGTCTTCCTGGTGGCCCAGCGAAGGATCGTGTCCGGAATCACCAGTGGAGCCGTTAAATAACTGGAGGTCCAGCAGCGTGAGCACGCCCACCCGCACGGGATCGCGCGCCCTGTCCCGTACCAGAACCGCCCTTGTCACAGCCGTACTTGGAGTCACCGCCATGGCAGGCACCCTTCCCGAGGCCCAGTCCGCGAACGCGGCCGCAGCCGCAGACCCGCAGCGCGTCACCGTCGACCTCTCCGCGTCCGAGGGCCCCGTGATGCGCGGCGCCAACGGCACCCTGTACGGGCTCAGCGACGACGGCGTGCCCAGCGACGCGATACTGGCCCCCCTGAAGATCACCAGCGTCTCGCAGAAGCCGGAGGGCGGCGCCCAGCATCCCAACGGGGACGCGCTCACCGTGTCCAAGTCGTACTTCCGCAACGGCGGCGGCGAGATCCTGGTGATGATGCAGGACATCTACGCCAAGTGGCCGTACGAGGATCTCGGCATCGAGGACTACCTCCCCAAGGTCGACAAGATCGTCAGCGAGGTGGCAGCCGACCCGAACAGCGAGCGCTTCGTCTACATCCCCTTCAACGAGCCCGACCAGATCTGGTACAACCTCGGCACCTCCGACCAGGCGCAGTACGAGATCAACCGCGACCGGTTCTTCAAGGACTGGAAGACGGTGTACGAGCGCATCCGCGCGATCGACCCGGACGCGAGGATCGCCGGCCCGAACGAGTCCGGCTACCACACACGTCTGTTGAGGGACTTCCTCGCCTTCGCGAAGCGAGAGAACGTCCTGCCCCAGATCATGACCTGGCACGAGTTGGACTCCAGCTCACTGAAGAACTTCCAGGGGAACTACGACAGTTACCGCGCGATCGAGCGCGAACTCGGCATCGAGCCCCTGAAGATCAATATCGATGAGTACGCCAACCGCCGCGACCTGTCCGTCCCGGGCCAACTCGCCCAGTGGGTCGCGATGTTCGAGCGGAACAAGGTGTACGCCAACCAGGCCTACTGGGACGCGGCCGGCAACCTCGACGGCAATGTCGTACGCTCCAACATCCCCAACGGCGGCTGGTGGTACTTCCGTTGGTACGCGGGACTGACCGGCGACACGGTCAAGGTGACCCCGCCGCAGGCCAACACCATCGACACCCTCCAGGGTCTCGCCTCGTTCGACAAGAAGCGCCGACAGGCACAGGTCCTGCTCGGCGGCTCGGCCGGTGACGCCGACGTCGTCGTCCAGAACGTCTCCCGGTCCGTCTTCGGCCGTACGGTCACCGCGACCGTCGCCGAGTCCGCCTGGTCGGGCTACGAGGGACAGCACGCGACGCCTCGCGTCCTCGCCCGTACGAAGGTGAAGGTCGCGGCCGACGGCACGGTGAGCGTTCCGCTGCGCGGCCTGCACAAGATGTCGGCGTACCGGATCGTCCTCACCCCGGGCGGCACCGGCACCCCGGCTGCCGCATCGGTCCCCTGGTCGGCGTCGTACGAGGCCGAGGACGCGGCCATCACCGACGGCAAGGTCTACACCCAGGGCACGGTCAGCAACGCCAACGGCTACGCGGCCTCCGGGACCAAGGACGTCGGCTCCCTCAACACGGCCACCAGCAAGGTCGACTTCACGGTGGACGTGCCCGTGGCCGGTACCTACGACCTGGCGATCCTGTACGGCAACCAGTCGGGGGCACCCGCCACGCAGAAGCTCTCGATCGACGGCCAGGACCCGGTCACGGTGTCGTACCCCTCCACCGAGAACTGGACCTACCGCGCGAAGAAGGACGTCACCGTCGACCTCCCGGCCGGGCAGCATGTGCTGACGCTGGCCAAGGGCGACGCCGAAGTCACGCTCGACCGTATCGACCTGACCGCCCGCACCTCCGCCGCGCCCTCGGCGTCGTACGAGGCCACGCTCGCGGACATCAGCGGCCGGCCGTCGTACGACTACTCCTCGTCCGCCGGCGTCGGGACGGGCGCGCTCGTCCTGCGCTCCGGTGACAAGGCGGTGTTCGACGTCTACGCACCGCGCGACGGCTACTACACGGTGGTGCCGCGAGCGTCGGCGGCGGTGAACCTGGAGCTGCACGGCCAGAAGGTGACGGCGGCACCCGGCAAGGGTCTGCGGCTGTATCTGGTGTCGGGCAACAACCGCATCGCGCTGACGGCCAAGGGGGCCTCTGTCCGCTCCCTCGATGTCTCGGGTGCCGGCTCGACGTCAGGCACTCTCTCCTACGAGGGCGCCTCGGCCACGCTCGCGGGCGGGGCGAAGCTGGTTGACTCCGTCTACGCGTCCGGCGGTTCCTACATCGGGTGGCTCGGCAACAGCGCGTCCAGCACAGCCGAGTTCACTGTGGACGCGCCCAAGTCGGGGCGCTATCTGCTGGTCGTCCACTACGCGCACAACGATCGGCGCGACAACGGGCATGCCTACAACACGGACATCATGTCCCGTACGGCGGACGTCTCGGTGGGGGCCGGGGCGGTGCGGACGGTCACCTTCAAGAACACGTGGAGTTGGGACGACTACTGGACGGTGGGGGTTCCTGTTGACCTGCGGGCGGGTGCGAATGCGTTGACGTTCGGGGACGCGGGTGCGTGGGCTCCGAACATCGATCGGATCGAACTCGGGCGGGTCATCGGCTGAGCCGCCCCTCAGGATGGGCGGTTCCTTCACCGCGGGCCGGTGGGGGCTGGTCGCGCAGTTCCCCGCGCCCCTTTCGGGGCGCGGGTCTGCGACCCCCGCCCCCGCC
>NZ_JBSFDA010000031.1:0-78112 GCF_053593675.1 Streptomyces sp. NPDC002156
GCCGGCCGGGGCTTGATCTTTCAGCCCGTCCGGCGTTTGAGGACGAGCGCGTTCAGCGCGAAAGGGGGGTCTGGGGGCGCAGCCCCCAGAAGGATGGGACGGGTAGGGGCGGCGGGGGCGAAGAAAGCTAAGGAGTCTCCCCAGCCGCCGCGGGCACTCGCTTCGCGATCCGTCGCCGCGACCGCGACACCGCCACCCCCGCCAGACACAACCCCCCGCCCGCCAGGGTGAGAAGCCCCGGGACCTCGCCCAAGGCCAGCCAGGACATCAGGACGACCAGGGCGGGGACCGCGTACGTGGTCGCGCCCATACGGCTGGCCGTCGTCCGGGCCAGGGCGTAGGCCCAGGTCGTGAAGGCCAGGGCGGTCGGGAAGACGCCCAGGTAGATCATGTTGAGGGTGGCCGAGAACGGTGCGTCGGCCGCCTCACCGACCAGTTGCCCGGCGAACGGCAGACAGGTCAGGGCCCCGACCAGACAGCCGAACGTCGTCACCTGGAGGGCGCTCGCCGTGCCGAGGGCAGGCTTCTGCGCGACGACACCCGTGGCCCACGCCGCCGCGAGCAGACACAGCGCCACCCCGAGCACGGACGTACCGCCCCCGTCCGACATCGACAGCCCGACGGTCACCGCGCCCGCGAACGACACCGCCATGCCCGCGAGCAGCCTGGGCGGCATCGGATCGCCGAGGAGCCGGGTGCCGAGCAGGGCTATGAGGATCGGGCCGACGTTCACGACGAGGGCGGCCGTCCCGGCGTCCACCTGCTGCTCGCCCCAGTTGAGGACGACCATGTAGACCCCGAACCACAGCACGCCCGAGATCGCGATCCCCCGCCAGGCCGACCGGGGCGGCAGCCCCTCCCGCCGTACGAGACAGATCGCTCCCAGCGCCAGGAACCCGGCGAGCATCCGCCCGAGGGCCAGCGCCCCCGGCGAGTACGAGGCCCCCGCACTGCGGATCGACACGAACGCGGAGGCCCACAGCACCACGGTCACACAGGCCGCGACAGTGGCGAGCACCTCCGCACGAGGGGCCGTACGGGAGGGCGGAGAGGAGGACGGGGAGGAAGCCATCATGCTCCAGAGGCTAGGGAGAACGGGCTGGGAGGGCTCGCGATTTTCGGACGTGCGGCTCCCCGAGAGACGTACGGTCGTCGGTCGCTCAGTGCAGCGCCCTCGGCTCGATGCCGAGCAACTCGGCGAAACGGCGTTCCCCCTCCGGGGTCACCCTGACCGCCCGTTCCGAGCCGATGCGTACGCACCAGCGGGCGTCCAGGGCGTGCCTGCACAGGGCCGCGCCGGCCGTACCCGCGAGGTGGGCGCGGCGTTCGGTCCAGTCGAGGCAGGCGCGGGTGAGGGGGCGGCGGCCGGTGCGGTCGAGGTCGATGCCCGCGTCGGCGAACCAGCGCAGCCCGGCGTCCGTGAGCGCGAACCCGGTGTCCTGGCGCAGCAGCCCCCGTACGGTCAGGGCGTCGGTGAGGGCGATACCGAGCCGTCCGGCGAGGTGGTCGTAGCAGGTACGGCCACGTGCCATGGCTGACCCGGCGCCGGACTCCCGCAGTGTGCGCGGGCGTTGGGCCTCGGAGGGGCCGACCTGGGCGGCGAGGTCCTCGACGAGCTGGGCCACGCGGGCGTCGGCCAGCCGCACGTAACGGTGCCGCCCCTGACGCTCCTCGGCGAGCAGCCCACCGCCGACCAGCTTCCCCAGGTGCTCGCTGGCGGTCGACGGCGCGACCCCGGCGTACCGCGCCAGCTCCCCGGCGGTCCACGCCCGCCCGTCCAGCAGCGCGAGCAGAAATCCGGCCCGCGTCTCGTCGGCCAGCAGCCCGGCCAGCGCGGCGAGCCCGGACGCCCGGCCCGGCTTCCTGGTCTTCATGAGCCCAGCATGGGCCACGGACACTTCGGCGCCCGCCGAACAGTGCGGAGCGCTCCGCTGGGGGTGCCGTGACGGGTCGGTGTCGTCGGTTGTCTGCGGCGCCGTCGTGGCTGGTCGCGCAGTTCCCCGCGCCCCTTCAGGGCGCTTGTCGAGCCCCCGACCTGCTCAGGAGGTTCGCTTCAGTCGCTCGTACTGCTGTGCCAACCCGTCCAGCAGGGCCGTCAGGCCGGTTTCGAAGGCGCGCTCGTCGATCTTCTCCTGTTGCTCGGCGAGGAGGTGCGCCTGGCCGAGGTGGGGATAGTCGGCCGGGTCGTACGCGCTCTCGTCGTTCACGAAGCCCCCGGCGAAGGAGCCGAGCGCGGAGCCCATGATGAAGTACCGCATCAGCGCGCCGATCGACGTCGCCTGGGCGGGGGGCCAGCCCGCGCCGACCATCCCGCCGTAGACCGCGTCGGCGAGGCGCAGGCCCGCCGGGCGGCGGCCGGGGCCACGGACCATGACCGGGACGATGTTCGGGTGGTCGCGCAGGGCGGCCCGGTAGGAGACCGCCCAGTCGTGGAGTGCCGTGCGCCAGTCGCGGCCGTCCTCGAACATCGACAGGTCGACCAGCACACTCACCGAGTCCGCGACCGCCTCCAGGATCTGGTCCTTCGTCCGGAAGTGGTTGTAGAGGGACGGCCCGCTGACCCCCAGTTCGGCGGCGAGCCGACGCGTGGAGACGGCCGCCAGCCCCTCCGCGTCCACGAGCGCCCGCGCCGTCTCGACGATCAGGCCGGTGCTGAGGAGGGGCTTGCGTGGTCGGGCCATGGCGCACATAGTAGGGCTGGGTCACGGAAACTAGCAGTGCTAATTTAATGGGTCCGGTGGAGGGTGGTGGGGTCTTGGTGAATCTGGGGCTCAGTGACGAGCAGGAGGCCGTCCAGCGGCTCGCCCGGGACTTCGTCGAGCGTGAGATCACCCCCAATGTCGTCGAGTGGGACCGCGCCGAGAGCGTCGACCGGTCGATCGTGAAGAAGCTGGGCGAAGTCGGCTTCCTGGGGCTGACCATCGATGAGGGGTACGGCGGCTCGGGCGGCGACCATCTCTCGTACTGCCTGGTGACCGAGGAGCTGGGGCGTGGTGACTCGTCCGTGCGCGGGATCGTCTCGGTGTCCCTGGGGCTGGTCGCCAAGAGCATCGCGCACTGGGGGAGCGAGGAGCAGAAGCGCCGCTGGCTGCCCGGGCTCACCTCCGGCGCGTACGTCGGCTGCTTCGGGCTGACCGAGCCTGGCACCGGGTCCGACGCGGGCAACCTCACCACGCGGGCCGTGCCGGAGGGGGACGAGTACGTCGTCAACGGCACCAAGATGTTCATCACGAACGGGACTTGGGCCGATGTTGTTCTTCTCTTCGCCCGGTCCACCGACGCTCCCGGGCACAAGGGCGTCTCTGCCTTCCTTGTGCCTGCCGACACCCCCGGACTGACCCGCCGTCCCCTCCACGGCAAGCTCGGGCTGCGCGGTCAGGCCACCGCCGAACTGGTCTTCGAGGACGTGCGTGTGCCCGCCTCGGCGATGCTGGGCCCCGAGGGCAAGGGCTTCTCCGTGGCCATGTCGGCGCTCGCGAAGGGGCGGATGTCGGTCGCCGCCGGGTGCGTCGGGATAGCCCAGGCCGCCCTGGACGCGGCCGTGCGGTACGCGGGCGAGCGCGAGCAGTTCGGCGGGCCGATCGCCCGGCACCAGCTGGTGCAGGAGCTGATCAGCGACATCGCCGTCGATGTCGACGCGGCACGGCTGCTGACCTGGCGGGTCGCCGATCTCGTCGACCGGGGTCTGCCCTTCGCCACCGAGTCCTCCAAGGCCAAGCTCTTCGCCTCCGAGGCCGCCGTCCGCGCCGCCAACAACGCCCTCCAGGTCTTCGGCGGCTACGGCTACATCGACGAGTACCCGGCGGGCAAACTTCTGCGCGACGCCCGCGTGATGACCCTCTACGAGGGCACGAGCCAGATCCAGAAACTGCTGATCGGGCGGGCGCTGACCGGCGTATCCGCCTTCTGAGTCCCGCTGTTCCTGAGTATCCGTCTGAGTACTTCGGCGGATGTGGCGTCGGCCACCTCCGCCGACCCTTGTCCCCATGGACATGAACGAGAGACCGGTCAAGCAGCAGAACACGGCGGCCTTCTACGGCCAGGCCGTCGCGTCCTTCGCCGTCGCCATGGGCGCGACGGCCATCGGCATCTTCCGGCTGAACGCCGACGCCTGGGTGCGCGGCTTCCTCGCCATCGCCGTCCTCTACCTGGTGACCTCCTCCTTCACCCTGGCCAAGGTCATCCGCGACCGCCAGGAGTCGGGGCGCTGAGAGCCGCTCTGTGCGGGCAGGCTAAGCGCCCGCTCACCCACGGCGGTACAGTGGGGGGTCACTGTCGGTGGAAGGGGCGAACGGGCGATGAGTACGGCGGAGGAGATTGCCGGCGGCGAGGCGGCGCCGTGGGGTGAGGTGACCCCCGACGCGGCCAGGCGGCTGCTCGTCGCCGCCGTGGAGGCCTTCGCCGAGCGCGGCTACCACGCGACGACGACCCGTGACATCGCGGGCCGCGCGGGCATGAGCCCGGCCGCGCTCTACATCCACTACAAGACCAAGGAAGAGCTGCTCCACCGGATCAGCAGGATCGGCCACGAGAAGGCCGTCGACATCCTGCGGACGGCGGCCCGGACCGAGGGCACCTCGACCGAGCGGCTGGCCGAGGCCGTCAGCTCCTTCGTCCGCTGGCACGCCGGAGGGCGCACCACGGCACGGGTCGTGCAGTACGAACTGGACTCGCTCGGCCCCGAGGCCCGCGCCGAGATCCTCGCGCTGCGCCGCCAGTGCGACGCCGAGGTGCGCGGGATCATCGAGGACGGTGTGGAGGCGGGCGAGTTCGACGTCCCCGACGTACCGGGCACGACGCTCGCCGTGCTCTCGCTCTGCGTCGACGTGGCCCGCTGGTTCAACGTCAACGGTTCGCGCACGCCCGACGAGGTCGGCGCGCTCTACGCCGACCTCGTGCTGCGGATGGTGGCGGCCGAGCAGGTCCTGAAAGTGAGTGGGGCCTAGCAGGTCCTGGAGGGTCGGCGGGTCCTAGAGGTAGTAGCGCGACACGGACTCCGCCACGCACACCGGCTTGTCGCCGCCCTCGCGCTCCACGCTGAACCCGACGGTGACCTGGACGCCCCCGGGGACGTCTTCGACGCCGTTGATCGTGGCGGTGGCGCGCAGCCGGGAGCCGACCGGGACGGGCGCGGGGAAACGCACCTTGTTCGTCCCGTAGTTGACGCCCATCTTCACGTTCTCGACCTTGATCAGCTGCGGCCCGAAGAGCGGCAGCAGGGAGAGGGTCAGATAGCCGTGCGCGATGGTCGTCCCGAAGGGGCCGGTGGCCGCCTTCTCCGGGTCGACGTGGATCCACTGGTGGTCGCCGGTGGCGTCCGCGAACAGGTCGATGCGCTTCTGGTCGACCTCCAGCCAGTCGGTGTACCCCAACTGCTCACCGACCGCCGCCTTCAGGTCGTCCGCGCCCGTGAAGATCCTCGGCTCTGCCATGTCCCGGCCTCCTCGCCACTTGTCTAAGCAACTGCTTAGCATGGTCGGCCGCGGTTTCCCTGTCAACGGACTGCGGCAAGCCGTCTTGGGTAGGGTTCGGGGAGTGCCCCAGATTCCCGAGAAGATCCATGAACTCACGGTCGGCCAGCTCGCCGCCCGCAGCGGCGCCGCCGTCTCCGCCCTGCACTTCTACGAGTCCAAGGGCCTCATCAGCAGCCGTCGCACCTCGGGCAACCAGCGCCGCTACAGCCGTGACGCGCTGCGCAGGGTCGCCTTCGTCAGGGCCGCGCAGCGGGTCGGTATCCCGCTCGCCACGATCCGCGAGGCGCTCGCCGAACTCCCCGAGGAGCGGACGCCCACGCGGGACGACTGGGCCCGGCTCTCCGAGAACTGGCGTTCCGAACTGGACGAGCGCATCAAGCAGTTGAATCGGTTGCGGGATCACCTCACCGACTGCATCGGCTGTGGCTGTCTGTCACTGGAGGGGTGTGTGCTGTCCAACCCGGATGATGTGTTCGGCGAGAGCCGGGCGGGGTCGCGGCTGATGGTGGAGAGGGGCGGCGCCAAGGCGGTTACTCGTACTCCGTCTCGGCCTTGCACGTCGGACGTGCCGGACTGATCGTTGTCGGCCGCGGGCCGGTGGGGGCTGGTCGCGCAGTTCCCCGCGCCCCTAAAAACAGGGGGTGCGGCATCCCCGGCGCACCCCCGTCGTGCTCAGGCCGACGCAAGCAGCAGCCGTCCGCGCCTGGACTCCGCCAGGGCCTCGGGGGTCAGTACGGGCCGCGGCACCACGATGCCGCACTCCGTGCAGACGGGACCCGACGACGGCTCATGGGCCAGGTCGTACTTCCAGGTGAGGCGCTCCCCGACGCAGACCGGGCACACCGAGCCCGGTTCGCGCTCCAGGGCGGCGATCAGCCGTCGCAGCACCTCGGCCAGCGGTTCATGGGGATGTACCCCCGGGTCGTCGCACCAGGCCACCCCGAACCCACCCCAGGTCAGCCGATGCCAGTCGTCCACGCTTCCGGGCCGGCGCAGCCCGTCGAACTTCTCCTTCTTGCGGCGCTTCGCGAACTCCACCTCGTAGGCCAGCCAGACCGAGCGCGCTTCCTCCAGCTCGTCCAGTGCGGCCACGAGCCGCGCTGGATCGGGGGACCGGTCCTCGGGACCGAACCCGGCCCGGGAGCACAGATGGTCCCAGGTCGCCCTGTGCCCGTAAGGGGCGAACCTCTCAAGGCACTTGCGGAGCGAGTAACGCCGCAGTGCCAGATCGCTCCGCGGATCCCGCACCTGTCTCGCCAGACTCCGGAAACCGGCCATCGCCTTGCACCTCCGTCACACCTGCACCTGTACTTCGGTCACTTCGGCGTCGTCGAACGGACGTCGCCGAATAGACGTATCGACAAGCGATTCGGCTCCATCCGTTTTCCGATGACGGCCATAAGCCGTTCGTCGGCCCCCATGGGACCGACGTCAACGGCCCTAAGCCGTCCGCCGGACCACCCCTCACGGTTACCTCCCGCAGCTGTCGGCCGCCTGTGGAACACCTGTTGAACATCGCGCCGGACCCAAGTCGCGCCCAGCGCCCCCGAAGTGCCCCCGCACTCCTCCCAACGCATTTGCCGTACCACGTTGTTCAAAAGTGACGCATGTTCATCTTCGAACCCGGGGATACCGGCGGTAACGTCCGGCCCACCCCGTCCGGAGTCGGCCACCCCCCGTCCGGAGGAGCTGCCATGTCACGGCGCACCCCAGGCACCACCGTCGACAGGACCACCGGGACCCTCAGACCCTTCAGGTCATCGAGGTCCCTCGACAGACTGAGAACTCCCCGCGGAGTCTTCGGGTTCCTGAAGACCGCAGCTGTATGCACGCTCATTGCCGGTCTTTTGTCGCCGCTTTCCCCGATCTCCCCGGCGACCGAGGCCCACGCGGCAGCCGCGAACGACTACTGCGGAGCCCAGTGTTCCGACATCCTGCCGCCCGGCCAGAACGGCAACGCGACCCTCGCCCAGATCCTCCTCAACCAGGCCTTCGGCACCCAGCCCGAACACGCGGAAGACCAGCTCGGGCCCTATGCCAACCTGGCCACGGGGTACTCGGGACTCACCAACGCCACCATCAACAACTTCTTCAACGACGCCTCGTTCGGGGTCGCCGCCGACCAGGTCGCCTCGACCCTGGCCCCGGCCGGCCGCACCGACGTGACGATCGTCCGCGACAAGAAGACGGGTGTGCCGCACATCACAGGCACCACCCGTTACGGCACCGAGTTCGGCGCCGGTTACGCCGCAGCCCAGGACCGCCTCTGGCTGATGGACGTCTTCCGGCACGTCGGACGCGGCCAGCTCACGCCCTTCGCGGGCGGCGACCCCTCCAACCAGGGCCTTGAACAGGAGTTCTGGCGCCACGCCCCCTACACCGAGGCCGACCTCCAGGCCCAGATAGACAACGCGGTCGCCACCAACGGCGCCCGCGGCCAGCAGGCCCTCGCCGACGTCAACGCCTACGTCGCCGGCATCAACGCGTACATCGACGCCTCCGACAGCGGCCGTTACTTCCCCGGCGAGTACGTCCTGACCGGCTGGAAGGACTCCGTCACCAACGCGGGCACCATCCAGAAGTTCAAGGCCACCGACCTGGTCGCACTGGCCTCCGTGATCGGCGCCCTCTTCGGCTCCGGCGGCGGCGGTGAGGTCAACAACGCGATCTCCCTCATGGCGGCCCAGAACAAGTACGGCGTCGTCGAGGGCACCAAGGTCTGGGAGTCCTTCCGCGAGCGCAACGACCCCGAGGCCGTCCTCACCGTCCACAACGGCGAGAGTTTCCCGTACGCGACCGCGCCCGCCGACCCGCAGGGCGAGGCCCTGCCCGACGCCGGCACGGTCGTCACGGAACCGCTGGTGTACGACCGTACGGGCAGCGCCGCCACCACGACCGCGACGACGGCCTCCACCACGGCGACGGCCACCGCCCTCACCTCCGCCAAGCGCGGGATGTCCAACGCCCTGGTGGTGAGCGGGGCGAAGACCGCCAGCGGCCACCCGATCGCCGTCTTCGGCCCGCAGACCGGCTACTTCGCACCCCAGCTGCTCATGCTTCAGGAGATCCAGGGCCCGGGCCTCAGCGCGCGCGGCGCCTCCTTCGCGGGGCTGAGCATGTACGTCGAACTCGGCCGCGGCCAGGACTACGCGTGGAGCGCGACGACCTCCGGGCAGGACATCATCGACTCGTACGCGGTCGAGCTGTGCCAGGACGACGTCCACTACCTCTACCACGGCACCTGCACGGCCATGGAGAAGATCGAGCAGACCAACGCCTGGAAGCCGACCACGGCCGACGACACGGCCGCCGGCTCCTACCGCATGCAGGTCTACCGGACGAAATACGGCCCGGTGAGCCATCGGGCGACGGTCGGCGGGAAGAAGGTCGCCTACACCACCCTGCGCTCCTCCTACATGCACGAGGCCGACTCGATCATCGGCTTCCAGATGCTCAACGACCCCGACTACGTGAAGGGCCCGGCGACCTTCCAGTCGGCGGTGCAGCACATCAACTTCACCTTCAACTGGTTCTACGCCGACTCCACGCACACCGCGTACTACAACAGCGGCGACAACCCGGTGCGCGCGAGCGGAGTCGACGCCGAGTTCCCGGTCTGGGCGCAGGCAGCGTACGAGTGGCAGGGCTGGAACCCGACCACGAACACCGCCACCTACACACCGGCCTCCGCGCACCCCAACTCGGTCGACCAGGACTACTACATCTCCTGGAACAACAAACAGGCCAAGGACTACACCACCGCCCCCTGGGGCAACGGCTCCGTCCACCGCGGCAACCTCCTGGAGGACCGGGTCAAGAAACTCGTCACGGCGGGCGGCGTGACCCGGGCCCAACTCGTGAAGGCGATGGCCGACGCCGCGCTCGCCGATCTCCGGGCCGAGGACGTGCTGCCGAAGCTGCTGCGGGTCATCAACAGCTCGACGGTCACGGACTCCACGGCAGCGGCGGCCGTCAGCAAGCTGTCGGCATGGGTGACGGCGGGCGCCAAACGCACGGAGACGTCCGCCGGTTCGAAGGCGTACGCCAACGCCGACGCGATCCGCATCCTGGACGCCTGGTGGCCGCTGCTGGTGCAGGCCGAGTTCGAACCGGGCCTCGGCACCGACCTCTACACCGCCATCACCACCAACCTCCCCGTCGACGAGGCCCCTTCGGCCGCACACGGTCCGACCGGCGCACACGCCGGAAGCTCCTTCCAGTACGGCTGGTGGAGCTATGTCGACAAGGACATCCGGGCGGTTCTCGGTGACTCGGTACAGGGCGGCCTCGCACAGAAGTACTGCGGCGGCGGCACGCTCACCGGCTGCCGGGACATCCTGATCAGCACCCTGAAGACCGCGGCGGGCAAGACGGCCGCCCAGGTCTACCCCGGCGACGATCTCTGCGCGGCGGGCAACCAGTGGTGCGCCGACTCGATCGTCCAGCGCACCCTGGGAGGCATCAAGCACTACAACATCAGCTGGCAGAACCGGCCGACCTATCAGCAGGTCGTCGAGTTCACTTCACACCGGTAACAGCTGCTCCGGTGCAGGCGGCGGGTCGCATTCACTTGATACGGCCCGCCGCCAGCACCACCCGCGCCAACTCCGCGTGGCAGATGTCGCTGTGGGCCCCCACCGGACCCCCACCGTTCTTGACCACCGCCGCCGCGTCGACGCTCACGCACCCGCTCACCGGCAGCTTCGCGGGCTGGAGCGCCTCGGCGAGCGTCAGCCTGACCGTGCCCGGCACCGCCTGGACACCGTCGTGGCCCAACGCGCCCCACTTGGGGCCCAGCGTCTTCGCGACACTGAACCCCGCGAACGACCGGTCGGCGCCGAGCAACCCCTGGCTCTCGCCCGCCATGCGCGAGGCCAGCGGATAGAACGTGCTGAGCGCCCCGTCGTGCTGGGAGTAGCAGCACACCAGGGGACCGTCGATACGGCTCTGCCTGCCCCGCAACGCGCCCCCGGCGCCCGTGTCATGGGGCAGCTTCTCCGCGAACGCGTAGTGCGAGAAGGCCCCTTGGAGAAGCGTCACCGACTTCACCGTGCCGACCTCCTCGGGCAGCCCGCGCAGCGCGAACGACACCAGCCGGGCGCCGAAACTGTGCCCGACGAGATGCACCCGCACTCCGGGCGCCGCCTTGGCGAGCCGCCCGAGCAGCGGTCCGAGGCCCCGTTCACCGACGGTTCCGGCCCGCCGTTTCATCGCGTAATAGGTGGCCTGCCGCAACAGCTCCTGTGCGCCCTTCCACGGGTTGGGCAGCGCGAACTCGGCGACGGCGCCCGGGGATTCGTGACCCGCGAGAGTCCGGGCGAACTCCTCGCAGACCGCCGCCGTGCTCCCCGCGAACATCTCGGGGACGCCCTCCGGCTCGCCGTCCCCGAGGAGATCCGCCGCGAACCCCGCCTGCGGTGCGTCCGGCGGCACCTCCACGAGCAGCCGCACCAGCCCGCCGAACTCCTCCAAGGCCCGCTCGTCGTCGGGCTGTTGGTCCAGCAGGCGGGCGATCTGCTCGACGACCGTGGCCCGCCCCGGGAAGGTTTCGAGCAGGGCGTGCCGGGTGTCCTTGTCGAGACCGGGCCGGCCGGTCGCCGCCGTGGCGGCAGCCGTGGCGGTGGCGGTGGCGGTGGCGGTCATGGACCGCGGGAAGTCGGGGATCGGCTCGTCCGTGAAGCGCATCGATGGCCAGACCACGCCCACGTAGCCGATCCTGGCCGTCGCGGGCGCGAGTGTGGGGATCGGTGCGAAGAACCTGCTGTACAGCTCGGTCGCCATGGACCGGTCGTTGTTCCAGCCGTGCGCGAAGACGACGAGGTCACGCACCTGAAGCGGGTTCACCCCCGCGATCAGCCGGTCCCGTTTGCGCCCGTCGGTGTCGCCGTCCGCGTCGAAGGTCAGCTCCCAGTAGGGAGAAACGCTCATTTCCGGATCCGCCATGGCAGTCCCTGTCCCCCGTGGTGTGTCGTGATGTGGGGCGTATCGTCCCGCTAACAGGGGTTGTTGGCCATACGTCACGGCTCACTTATAAGCAAGGTATTTCCTACGCACGTTCCGGAAGGCCGCCAGCTCCTCCTGCCAGCCCGCCACGACCTCGTCGGTATCGGCGCCCGCGTCGATCATCGTGCGCACCAGAGTGGATCCGGTGAGCTTGTCGATCCAGTTGTCGGAGCGCCAGGTGAAGCCGCTCCAGACCTTCTTGGCGGTCACCAGCAACGCGACTCCGGTGCGCACCGGGTCGTACGCCGCCCGGTCGTGCACATGGATCTGTACGCCCCCGATGGTCTTCCCCTGGAACTTGGAGAAGGTCGGTGCGAAGTACGCCTCCCTGAAGTGCACCCCGGGCAGGCCGAGTCGCTCCGCCGCGAGGGCCCACCGCCGGTCGATGCCCTCGGCGCCGAGCAGCTCGAACGGCCGGGTCGTGCCCCGTCCCTCCGAGAGGTTCGTCCCCTCGAAGAGACATGTCCCCGAGTAGACGAGGGCGGTGTCGGGCGTCGGCATGTTCGGGCTGGGCGGCACCCAGGGCAGCCCGGACGCGTCGTAGAACTCCGACCGCTTCCACCCCGACATCAGTACGGTGTCCAGCTCCACCGGCGCGACCAGGAACTCCTTGTTGAACAGCCGCGCCAGCTCCGCCACCGTCATCCCGTGCGCCTGTGCGATCGGCTGCCGCCCGACGAACGTCGCGAACTCCTTGTGCAGCACGGGCCCCTGGGCTGCCCGCCCGGTCACCGGGTTCGGCCGGTCCAGCACGAGGAAGGGCTTGCCGGCGAGTTGGGCCGCCTCCATGCAGTCGTACAGCGTCCAGATGTACGTGTAGAAGCGGGCGCCCACGTCCTGGATGTCGAAGACGACGGTGTCCACGCCGGAGGCGGTGAAGATGTCGGCGAGCGGTTGGCCGCTCTTGAGGTACGTGTCGTAGACGGGGAGCCCGGTCGCGGGGTCGTCGTAGCGGCCCTCGGAGCCGCCTGCCTGGGCGGTGCCGCGGAAGCCGTGCTCGGGGCCGAAGACGGCGGTCAGGTTGACGCGGGCGTCTGCGTGCATGACGTCGACGATGTGGTGTACGTCTCTGGTTACGCCGGTGGGGTTGGTGACCAGGCCGACTTTTCTGCCCTTGAGGGGGGTGTAGTCGTTTGCGGTCAGGTTTTCGAAGCCGGTGCGGAGTTGTTTTGGGCGGTGTTGGGGAGGTGCGGCGGCGCTGCATGCGGGTAGGGAGGCTGCGGTGGCTGTGGTGAGTAGGCCGCGTCTGGACAGGGGCATGGGGGTTCCCTCCGTGAAGCGGTACGGCTGGTGTTGGCACCGTATGTGCTACCGCCTGTCGTTCGTAGGGTGCGGGCTCGTTGTGGCTTGTCGCGCAGTTCCCCGCGCCCCTGTGTGGGTCCAGTCGCCCTTCCCTGTTACATACCGACTGGTTAGTCTGGGCTTGCTTGGAGCCGTGTCGTGTCAAGGGAGACCGATTGTGGGTGTCGTTCAGGGTGCCGGAGTGGTTGTCACCGGGGCTGGAGGCGGGATCGGGGCCGCTCTGGCCCGGCGGTTCGCTGCTGAAGGGGCCCGGGTTGTCGTCAATGACCTGGACGCCGACAAGGCGGGGGCCGTCGCCGATGAGATAGGCGGGATCGCGGTTCCAGGGGACGCCTCCGGGATCGTTACCGAAGCCCGTGCCGCTCTCGGCGGAACCGTCGACATCTACTGCGCCAACGCCGGGCTTGCCTCGGGTGGGTCCGAGGCGGCTGACGAGAAGGTCTGGGCGCTTGCCTGGGACGTGAACGTGATGGCGCATGTGCGGGCGGGCCACGAGCTGTTGCCGGAGTGGCTGGAGCGGGGGAGTGGGCGGTTCGTGTCCACCGTGTCCGCCGCCGGGCTGCTCACCATGATCGGCGCGGCGCCCTACAGCGTGACCAAGCACGGTGCGTACGCCTTCGCCGAGTGGCTGTCCCTGACGTACCGCCACCGTGGGCTCAAAGTACACGCCATCTGCCCGCAGGGCGTCCGTACGGACATGCTGGCCGGGACCGGCAGTGCGGGCGATCTGGTGCTCGCGCCGACCGCGATCGAGCCCGAGACGGTCGCGGACGCGCTGTTCAAGGGGATCGACGAGGACCGGTTCCTGATCCTGCCGCATCCCGAGGTCGCCGAGTACTACCAGGCACGGGCCGCCGATCCCGACCGCTGGCTGACGAACATGAACCACATCCAGCAGAAGTGGGAGGCCACCCGATGACCGAATCCGGCTCCCACTATGCGGCTCAGCCCTGGCTGGGGCTCCTCGACGACGTCCAGCGCGGGCCCATCAGTCCCGACGACTCGCTCGTGCACGCGTTGCGCCGGACCGCCGCCGAGGTCCCGGACCGTACCCTCCTCGCCTACTTCGACGGGCGGCTCAGTCATCGTGAGGTCGACGAGCTGAGCGACTCCGTCGCCGGGTATCTCGTCACCCGGGGGCTGGAGCGCGGGGACCGGGTCGCCGTTCTGCTGCAGAACTCTCCGCTGTTCGTGCTCGCCGTGCTGGGGGCCTGGAAGGCGGGCGCGACCGTCGTCCCCGTCAACCCGATGTACAAGTCGGGGGAGGTGACGCACGTCCTGCGGGACGGTGACGTGGCCGCGCTGATCTGCTCCGACCGGGCCTGGGAGTCGTATCTGCGGGAGACGGCCGCGGACTCCCCGGTGCGGATCGTGCTCACCGGGTGCGAGCTGGACTTCCAGAGCCGTGGGGACGCGCGCGTGCTCGCCTTCGATCGGCTGCCGCAGGCCCCGGACGCCGAGGATCTGGCCGCTGTCGCCCAGTACGGGCACAGCGCCCCTGTCGGCCGTGACCCGCTCCCCGCCGACATCGCGCTGATCAGCTACACCTCCGGCACGAGTGGCACCCCCAAGGGGGCCACCAACACGCACGGCAACATCATGTACAACGCGGAACGGCAGCGGACGGGTCTCGCGCTGCCCGAGGCGCCCGTCTACTTCGCGATGGCGCCCCTGTTCCACATCACCGGCATGGTCTGTCAGCTCGGCGCCAGTCTGAACAGCGCGGGCACGCTCGTGCTCGCCTACCGCTTCGAGCCCGGGGTCGTCCTGGACGCGTTCGCCGAGCACCGCCCCCACTACACGGTCGGCCCGTCCACGGCCTTCATGGCCCTGGCCGCGCACCCGGACGTCACCCCGGACCACTTCGCCTCCTTCCGGAACATCTCCTCCGGCGGCGCCCCGCTGCCGCCCGCCCTCGTGGAGAAGTTCCGGGCCGGCTTCGGCCCGTACATCCGCAACGGCTACGGCCTCACCGAGTGCACCGCGCCCTGCGCCTCCGTACCGCCCGCCCACGAGGCCCCCGTCGACCCGGTCTCCGGCACCCTCGCCGTGGGCGTGCCGGGCCCCGACACCGTCGTACGCATCGTCGACGACCGGGGCGCCGAGGTTCCCTTCGGGGAACAGGGCGAGATCCTCGTACGGGGTCCGCAGGTCGTCCCCGGCTACTGGCGGCTCCCTGAGGCCACCGCGGAGACCTTCCCGGAGGGGGAGCTGCGGACCGGTGACATCGGGTTCATGGACGAGCAGGGGTGGCTGTACGTCGTCGACCGGAAGAAGGACATGATCAACGCGTCCGGCTTCAAGGTGTGGCCGCGTGAGGTCGAGGACGTGCTGTACACCCATCCGGCGGTACGCGAGGCGGCGGTCGTCGGGGTGCCCGACGGGTACCGCGGGGAGACCGTGAAGGCATACATCAGCCTCCGTCCGGGCAGCGAGGGGGACCCCGACGCGCTGGCCGCGTACTGCAAGGAGAGACTGGCCGCCTACAAATACCCGCGGCAGGTGGAGATCCTGCCCGACCTGCCGAAGACGGCGACTGGAAAGATTCTCCGTCGGGAACTGCGTTCCCGTAGGCAGAACGAGCAGTGACGAACGGAAAAGCAGGAGGCGGCACAGTGCCCAGGACGACCGACGGAGACGGTACGCCCGTCCCGCAGCGGCTGCTGGCCGCCGCTACTCGGCTCTTCGCCGAGCAGGGCTACGACCGCACCTCCGTGCAGGAGATCGTCGAGGCGGCCGGCGTCACCAAAGGGGCGCTGTACCACTACTTCGGGTCCAAGGACGACCTCCTGCACGAGGTGTACGCGCGCGTGCTGCGGGTGCAGCAGGAGCGGCTGGACGCCTTCTCCAGCTCCGACGAACCGATCGAGAAGCGGCTGCGGGGCGCTGCCGCGGACGTCGTCGTCACGACGATCGAGAACCTCGACGACGCGATGATCTTCTTCCGTTCCATGCACCACCTGAGCCCGGAGAAGAACAAGCAGGTGCGCGCCGAGCGCCGGCGCTACCACGAGCAGTTCCGCGCGCTCGTAGAGGAGGGCCAGGAGAGCGGCGTCTTCTCGGCGGCCACCCCGGCGGACCTGGTCGTGGACTACCACTTCGGCTCGGTCCACCACCTGTCCACCTGGTACCGCCCCGACGGCCCCATGAGCCCGCAGGAGGTCGCCGACCACTTGGCCGACCTCCTGCTGAGAGCCCTGCGGCCCTAGGCCTCCGCAGCGGGGCCGAGCCCTGCCTCCCGTGCCCAGGCCGCCGCCTGGGCGCGGTCGGTGACGCCCAGCTTCGCCAGGACCGCCGACATGTGGTTGCTGACCGTCTTGGGGGAGAGCCCGAGCCGGGTGGCCACCACCCCGTTGGGCTGGCCGTCGGCGATCAGTGTCAGCACGTCGCGCTCGCGCGGGGTGAGCGTCGGGCACGGATCGGGCTGCGGCAGCGGCCGGCCGAGCTGCCCGAGGACCCTCCGTGCCACCCCGGGACCGAAGATCGCCTCACCGGCGGCCACCGCCCGGATGGCCCGGACGATCTCGTCCTGCCCGGCGCCCTTGAGCACATAGCCCCGGGCACCGGCCCGCATCGCCGCGAACACCGAGTCGTCGTCCTCGACCATCGTGAGCATCAGCACGGCCACGGAGGGCGCCGCGCGGCCGATCTCCCGGGTCGCGTCGATGCCGTTGAGATCCGGCATGCGGATGTCCATCACCACGACGTGCGGCCGCAGCGTCACCGCGGCACGCACCGCCTCCCGCCCGCTCGCCGCGACCCCGACGACCCGCACGGCGGGGCTGCCCTCCCGGACGGACTCCAGCAGCGCCGAGAGCCCGGTGCGTACGACGGGGTGGTCGTCGGCGAGGACGACCCGCAGCCCGTCACCCACCTCGTGCGGGTCCCGCGGGCCCGGTGCGTTCGTCGTCATGTCGTCCCTCCCAGCGGCAGCAGCGCCACCACCCGCCCGTGCCCCGCCACGCAGTTGCCCCCCAGCTCGGCCGCCCGCTCCTGCATGGAGGTGATGCCCACCCCGGGCTGCCAGGCCGTCTCCTCCCCGACCGGGGAGCCGTCGTCGCACACCTCCAGGCGCAGCCCGTCGCCGATCTCGATGCGCAGGTCCACGTTCGAGGCCCGCGCGTGCCGGGCCGCGTTGGTGAGCGCCTCGGTGGCGATCCGGTACGCCGCGACCTCGACGGCGGCCGGCAGCGGGGGCAGCCGCTCCGGGGCCTGCACACGAACGCTCACCCGGCTGCCGTCGGCCCGCCACGACAGCCGCGCCGAACGCTCCCGCAGCGCACCGAGGAGCCCCAGCTGGTCCAGGTCCGGCGGACGCAGCCCGTCCACCAGCCGCCGTACCTCCACGACCGCCCCGCCGATCTCCGTGCGCAGCCCGGCGAGCAGCCCGGCCGCCCGTTCCGGGTCGAAGTCCCACAGGTTGCCCACCGCGTCGGCCTGGAAGGCGACCCCGGCGAGCGTCGGACCGAGCCCGTCGTGCAGATCCCGGCGGATCCGCCGCCGCTCCTCCTCGCGCGCGGCGACGATCCGCTCCCGCGACTGCTGCAACTGCCGTGACAGATCGGTCGCGTGCAACGCTGCCGCCAGCGGTACGGCGAGCAGCTCCAGCACGGCCAGATCCGCGGGCGCCGGCTGCTGCTCGCCGGGGCGCAGCCCGACCACCAGCTCGCCCACGCACCGCCCGTCGTAGTCGAGGGGCACGGTGTGCGTGTGCCGGTCCGGGGCGCCCCAGTCCGCACCCGCCTCCCCGGACTTCGGGACGACCTGGACGTACGGCAGCCGCAGCGCCTCGCCCACCGCCTCCGGCACCGCCGCCATCCCGGTCCCGGCCAGCCGCTCGCCGATACGGGAGACCGCCCGCACGGGGTCGTGCCGGTCGCCGTACAGCGTCCGGTCGACCATGCGCTGCAGCAGCCGCCGGGCGGGTTCGAAGGCGACCGCGAGAGTGACAGTGACCAGCGCGGGGCCGAGGAGTTCGGGGAGCGGGTCGAGCAGGGACTGGACGAAGGTGACGAGGCCGACGTAGGCGGAGATCACGCCGATTGTGAGCGCGCCGTACAGCAGACTCCGTGAGACGACGAGGCGGATGTCGAGCAGCTCGTGGCGCACCACGGCGATCATGACGGCGACCGGCAGGAACAAGGTGCAGCACGAGGCGTAGACCGCGGGGAAGCCGAAGAGCTGCAGCAGCACGCTCAGCACCAGGGGAGTCATCCCGGCGATCAACCACAGCAGCCGACGCCGGTCCTGTTCCCCGCCGCGCCGGTAGCGCACGGACATGACGGCGAACACGCCGGCCAGGACGAGGAAAGCCTTGACGGTCTCGACCTGTCTGAGCAGGGGCAGCCAGCCGTCCGGCACCGGCAGGTACGACGGCTGGGCCGCGGTGTTCCGGAACAACCCCAGGTCCTGCCGCGCCCAGATGGCGAAGTCGAAGGGCGAGGAGAGCAGTTGGAGGATGAGTGCCCAGCGCCAGCGGCGGTCGGGCAGCCGTCCGTCGGGGAACAGGAAGAACACGAAGACGAACGCCCAAGAGCTCCCGATGATCCAGGTGTGCCGCCCGATGGTGGTGAGCGCGTGCAGCACCTCGGGGGGCCAGCCCAGCCGCAGCCCCTCGACACCGAGACCGATCGACAGCCCCGTGAACGCGTGGCCCAGGCCGTACCCGATGAGCAGCCAGCCGATGGGGTTGCGCGGGCGGTGCAGCGCGATCACCACGCCGCAGACGGGGTAGGCGATGCCGACCGCCAGGTCGACGACCATGTCGTACCGAAGCACGTCGGACGGCGAGACCCTGGCCACCGCCAACGCGGTGGCGCCCACGGCGACTTGGGCCAGCGCCAGCCCCAGCAGGGCGTACGCCACCATGGTGCGCCGCCGGGTTCGCCCGTTCCCGTCCTTCATGACAGCCATCGTCCCGGTTCGCGCACCCGGGTGTCATGGGAACCGTTCCCGGTCCACCCGGGAGAACTTCCGGGCGCCGCCCGGCCGGCACCCCTCAACTCCCGGCCCCCGCACCGGCGATGCTCGTGGCAGCGGAACGGCGGAAGTGCCGCCGGACCGAGCACCGACGGGGGAGAAGAACCATGTCTGCACTGAACCGGCGCGTGACCGGCGCCCTACTGGGCTCGTTGCTCGCACTCGGCGGCACCGCGGCCGTGCCCGCCACGGCGGCCGGAGAGTCCCGGGCAGCCGCCTGCGGCCCGGTGGACGAGTCGCACATCCAGGCGCGCTGGACCGCACTGGGCGGCCAGAACAGCGCGCTCGGCTGCCCGGTCGGCGACCTCTACGACGTCTACGTCGGCGGCGTGAAGCGGGGGGAGCGGCAGTTCTTCCAGTACGGCAGCATGACCCACTCGCCCGCCCAGGGTCCTGACATGGTGGTCTCCGCGTGGGAGCGGCGCGGGTACGCGTACTTCAACTGGGGCACCACCTCGCCGTACCACTACGACGTCTTCCTCTACCGCTGGACCAGCCCCGCCGACGCCCAGGGTGAGCAGCGCCAGACCAGCGGGGGCACCTCGGGGCAGATCCGTGTGCTCCGGGAGACCACCGGTGCCTACAAGTTCAAGGTCGAGGGCTGCGACGACGGCACCTTCGGACTGACCTGCCGCCAGGGCTGGACGCTCACCGCACCCAGCCACGGATGACCACCGCCTCGGGGGACGAGGGCCGGTACGGGCGTGGGGGACGCCCGTACCGGCCCTCGAACATGCCCCGGTCTACAGGTACTTCTTCAACTCCCGCCGTGCCAGCGACCGCTGGTGCACCTCGTCGGGCCCGTCGGCGATCATCAGCGTCCGGGCGCCGGCGTACAGCTCGGCCAGCGGGAAGTCCTGGCTGACGCCGCCCGCGCCGTGCAGCTGGATCGCCCGGTCGATGATGTCGACGACCGCACGCGGTGTGGCGATCTTGATGGACTGGATCTCGGTGTGGGCGCCCCTGTTGCCGACGGTGTCCATCATCCAGGCCGTCTTCAGGACCAGCAGCCGCAGCTGCTCGACGGTCACGCGCGCGTCGGCGATCCAGTTGTGCACCACGCCCTGCTGGGCCAAGGCCTTGCCGAACGCCGTACGGGACACCGCCCGGCGGCACATCAGCTCGATCGCCCGTTCCGCCATGCCGATCAGCCGCATGCAGTGGTGGATCCGGCCGGGGCCGAGCCGGGCCTGCGCGATGGCGAAGCCGCTGCCCTCCTCGCCGATCAGGTTCGCCGCCGGCACGCGCGCGTGGTCGAAGATCACCTCGGCGTGGCCGCCGTGGTAGTGGTCCTCGTAGCCGAAGACCCGCATCGCGCGCTTGACCGTGACACCCGGGGTGTCGCGGGGGACCAGGATCATCGACTGCTGGCGGCGGATGTCCGCGCCGTCCGGGTCCGTCTTGCCCATCACGATGAAGATCCTGCAGTCCGGGTTCATCGCCCCGGAGATGTACCACTTGCGGCCGGTGACGACATATTCGTCGCCGTCCTTCTCGATGAGCGTGGTGACGTTCGTGGCGTCCGAGGAGGCCACCTCCGGCTCGGTCATCGCGAACGCCGAGCGGATCTCACCGGCGAGGAGCGGCTCCAGCCACTGCTTCTTCTGTTGCTCGTCCCCGAACTGGGTGAGCACCTCCATGTTGCCGGTGTCCGGCGCCGCGCAGTTCAGCGCGGTGGGCGCCAACTGCGGGGAGCGGCCGGTGATCTCGGCGAGCGGAGCGTACTGGAGGTTGGTCAGCCCGGCACCGTACGCGGAGTCGGGCAGGAAGAGGTTCCACAGGCCCTGCCTGCGTGCCTCGGCCTTCAACTCCTCGACCACGGCCGGGGTGTCCCACGGGGAGGCCAGCCGCGCGCGCTGCTCCTCCGCGACGGCCTCGGCCGGGTAGACGTACTCGTCCATGAAGGCGAGCAGCTTGGCACGCAGTTCCTCGGTGCGTGCGTCGAACGCGAAGTCCATGGCGGATCAGCCTTCCTGAAGGGTGGTCAGGCCGTGCGAGATGAAGACGGGGACGAGGTCGCCGATGCGGTCGAAGCCCGCGCCGACCGTCTGGCCCAGGGTGTAGCGGTAGTGGATGCCCTCCAGGATCACGGCGAGCTTGAACCAGGCGAACGCCGTGTACCAGGACACCTGCGACACGTCCCGGCCCGAGCGCGCCGCGTACCGTTCGATCAGCTCGGCCGGGGACGGGTGCCCGGCGGCCTCGGCGGTCGTGGAGACGGGGGAGTCGGGCGAGCCCAGCGGGATGCTGTACATCACCAGCAGGCCCAGGTCGGTGAGCGGGTCGCCGAGCGTCGACATCTCCCAGTCGAGGATCGCCGTGATCCTGTCGTCCTCACCGCCGATCAGGACGTTGTCCAGGCGGTAGTCGCCGTGCACGATCGCCGGGGCGGGGGAGCGGGGCAGCGCGCGGCCGAGGGCTGCCTGCAACTCGTCGATGCCGGCCAGCTCGCGGTTGCGGGAGGCGTCCAACTGCTTGCCCCAGCGCCGCAGTTGGCGGTCGAGGAAGCCCTCGGGGCGGCCGAAGTCGGCGAGACCCACCTCGGCGGGTTCCACCGCGTGCAGTTCGACGAGGGTGTCCACCAGCGACAGCACCACGTCCCGGGTCCGCCCGGGACCGATCGGGGCGAGCTGCTCGGCCGTGCGGTACGGCGTGCCCGGCACGAACTCCATGACGTAGAACGGCGCTCCGGGCGCCGCCCCGTTCTCGGGGTCCTCGCACAGCAGCACCGGACGCGGTACCGGCACGGCGGTCGGATGCAGGGCGCTGATCACCCGGTGCTCGCGCCGCATGTCGTGCGCGGTGGCCAGCACATGGCCCAGCGGGGGCCGGCGTACGACCCAGCGGGAGGTGCCGTCGGTGACCGCGTAGGTGAGGTTCGAACGGCCGCCCTCGATCAGCCGGCCGGTCAGGGGGCCGTGCACGAGTCCGGGGCGCTCGCTGTCGAGCAGGCCGCGCAGCCGGCCGAGATCGAGACCTGGCAGGTCGTCCGAGGGCATCATTGCTCCTACGCGTACGGGAACGGGACCTGAATCATGATGCCGACCGGTCGGTATGTCGTCCAGTGGGTGGACGAAAAGTGACCGGCGTCTCGCTTCCAGTGTGGGGAAGAAGACGCCGGCCGGGTAGGGCGGGGTCGGGCTGCGGGTGGCCGGAAACCGTCAGTGATCGTCCCAGTGGTCCTGGTGCGCCGCGTGCCGGTGGCCGTCGTGCAGGTAGTCGATGTGGTCGCCGTGCTGGACGGTGGGGTGCCCGCAGCCGTCCCCGTGCACATGGTGGTGGCCGTCGTGCTCCACATGTGCGCCGGGCTCGCACTCGTCCCAGTGGCCGCTGTGCGCGCGGTGCAGATGACCGTCGTGCGCGTAGTCGACGTGGTCGCCGTGCGGTACCTCGGTGTGGCCGCAGTCGGGGCCGTGGCGGTGCTCGTGGGTCCGGTGTTCCTGGTGAAGGGTGGGAGTGCTCATGGAATCCATATATATCCGGCCATTCGACTTGCGTCGCGTCCGCGCACGCCGGAATGTCGAACATTAGGAAAGCGGAGGGTCAGACATATGAAAGCCATTACCTACAGCCGGTACGGCGGTCCAGACGTCCTGGAGTACACCGAAGACGCCCCGGACCCCAAGGTCGGGCCCGACTCCGTGCTGATCAAGGTGCGGGCGGCGTCGGTCAACCCCGTGGACTGGAAGTGTCGCGAGGGGTACCTCGACGGCCTCTTCGACGCCGTGTTCCCGGTGGTCCCGGGCTGGGACGTCTCCGGAGTCGTGGTCCGTCCGGGTGCCGCCGTCTCCGAGTACGCCGTCGGTGACGAGGTCATCGGCTACGTACGCGAGGACTTCCTCTCGCGCGGCACCTTCGCCGAGTACGTGGCCGCCCCGGTGCGCACCCTCGCCCGCAAGCCCCGCAACCTCTCCTTCGAGGAGGCGGCCGGGCTGCCGCTGGTCGGGCTCACCGCCTATCAGGTGCTCTCCAAGGTGCTCCGCGTCCGCACCGGCGAGACCGTCCTCGTGCACGCGGCGGCGGGCGGGGTCGGCTCCGTCGCCGTCCAGCTGGCCCGCCGCCACCTGGGCGCGGCCCATGTCATCGGCACGGCGAGCGTGCACAACCACGACTTCGTGCGGGAGCTGGGCGGCGACCCGGTGACGTACGGCGAGGGCATGGCCGAGCGGGTGCGGAAGCTGGCTCCGGGGGGTGTCGACGCGGTGTTCGACACGGTCGGCGGGGACACGTTGCGGGACTCGGTGTCGTTGTTGGTGCCCGGGGGGCGGCTGGTGTCGATCGCGGACCCGGAGGTTGTCGGGCTCGGCGGCACGTACTACTTCGTGCGCCCGGACACGGTGGATCTTCAGCATCTGTCCGAACTGGCCGAGCATCGTGTGTTCTCGCTGCATGTGTCCGACACGTTTCCGCTGGAGCGGGCGGCGGAGGCGCATCGGTTGAACGCGGAGGGGCGTACGAAGGGGAAGATTGTTGTGACTGTCGACTGGGGGTAGTTCTTTGGGCGCGGGTCGGTGGGGGCTTGTCGCGCAGTTCCCCGCGCCCCTTAGGGGGCGCGGTAGTGGCCCCAGTTATAGGAGCAGGGCCGCTCCGCACACGGCCAAAGCGATCGCGCACAGCGTCGCAGCCGTCGCATGGCGGGCAGCGAGCAGGGGTGGACCGGCGGGGTCCCTCGTCGAGAGTGAGCCGATGCGGCGGTGGGCGATCGCCAGGAAGCCCAGCCACAGCGCTCCGCACACCGCGCACACGGCGATTCCGGCCGCCGACGGGCCGCCGTGCAGTGCCGTCTTTCCGGCCAGTACGGCCGCGACGGTGCTCGACAGGGTCGTACGGCGCCAGGCCAGGCGGGTCCGCTCCGGTTGCAGCCCGGGATCCCGTACCGCGCTCGCCCCTGCCTCGCTCACCCGTCGCCCCTGACCAGCACCACGACCACCATCGCGAGGGCGACCACGGCCACCGCGAGGCTCAGGAGTGCCGGGAAGCGGGACACCGGGAGGTCGTCGCCGCGGCGCATCGCCCGTTCGCACCGCACCCAGTGGTTGACGGCCCGCAGCGAGCACAGCACACCGGCCGCCAGCAGGGCGAGCGCAAGCCCCACGCGCCAGGCCCAGCGCAGGTCGGGCAGGAACTGGTCCACGGCGAAGCCGCCGCCGATCAGGGCGAGCGCGGTGCGCAGCCAGGCCAGGAAGGTGCGTTCGTTGGCCAGGGAGAAGCGGTAGTCGGGGGTGCGGCCCTCCTCGGCGATCTCCTGGGGGGCGAACCACAGGCGGACGTTCCGTGCGAAATCGATCACGTGCACGACCTTACGGGGTGTCCGGTGACCGGAACGCCTTGAGGCGCTCGTACGCCGCGAGACCGTCCGGCACCCACTCCCACTGGCCCTCGCCCAGCCGCCGCTCCACCTCGTCCTCCGGCAGGAACGCGTGCCAGGCGACCTCCTCCACCTGGGGGTGGACGGGCAGGTCGCAGCGGACCTCGTAGACCGCCGACCACCAGCTCTGGCCGGCGCCGTTGTCGTACAGGAACTTGAAGAGGGGCTCGGGGCGGGGCAGGCCCGTGACGCCGAGTTCCTCCTCGGCCTCCCTCAGGGCCGCGCCGTCGTACGACTCGCCCGCGCCCACGACCCCGCCGACGAACATGTCGTACAGGGAGGGGAAGACCAGCTTGGTGGGGGTGCGGCGGTGGACGAAGATCCGGCCCTGGGCATCCTTGGCCTGGATGAACACGCAGCGGTGACGCAGACCGCGCGCGTATGCCTCGCCTCGGGGGTACTGGCCGACGACCTCGTCGTTCTCGTCGACGATGTCGAGGATCTCGTCAGCGGGAGTGCTCTCGGCTGAGCGAGGGCTCTTCTCGGGGGGAGTGCTCATGTCTGCCATCCAAGCCCATCGCCTCCTGCGCGCAGCCGCTCGGCATGGCCGGGTGGAGGCCGAGGAGGACGATGCCCACGACCACCGCCGCGAGGCCCGCCGCCTCCCACGCCAGTGCTCCGGGGTCGGTGCGCAGCTGGTCGCCGAGGAAGCCGACGCCGCAGATGATGCCGGCCAGGGGCTGGGCCGCCGTGAGGGCGGGCAGCGACATGCGCAGGGGTGCGGTCTCGAAGGCGCTCTGGACCAGGATCAGGCCGGTGAGGCCGAGCAGCAGCACGCCGTACGGCTGCCAGCCGGTGAGGAGGTGGGTCAGGCCGCCCTCCGAGAAGCGCTGGCCGCTGACCCGGGTCAGGGCGTCCTGGACGCCGTACAGCAGGCCCGCGGCCAGGGCCAGCAGGACCGGGCCCGCGCTGAGGCGGGAGCGTTTCGCGTACGTCGTGAGGAGCAGGGCGGCGCCCAGCATCGCGCCGATGATCAGCCAGTGCCGGAACGGGTCCGTGATGGCGGTGCCGCCGCGTGGTTCGCCCGCCACGATGAACGCCGTCACGCCGCCCGCGAGGAGCAGCAGGCCCGCCCAGCCCTGGCGGCCCAGTGGCTGCTTCGTCTGCTTGCGGGAGAGGGCGAGCGCGAAGAGCAGGTTCGTCGCGAGCAGCGGCTCCACCAGGGACACCTCGCCCTGGCTCAGCGCGATCGCGCCCAGCACCATGCCCGCCACCATCAGACCGATGCCGCCGAGCCAGCGAGGGACCCGCATCAGGTCCAGGAGCAGCCGCGGGGAGAGGAAGTCGCTCAGGGGCGCCTGCCGGGCCACGTTCTGCTGGAGCACGAATCCGAGGCCCAGGCAGCACGCGGCGCTCACGGCGAGAATCAGAACCAGGACGGACACGCGGGTACCTCGATGACGGGGCGGACGGCGGGGTGTGGTAAAGGCCGACTGTAGCCGCCCGCGCGCGGTCCTGCCCCGGGGATGTGACGGAATCGTGGCGTAGCGAGAGTCACGTCTCCGCCCCGGACGGTGGTCTTGTCGCGACTTAACGTCATCTTTGCGGTGCTGTGGCGCGGTGGTGCGTACCAGAGGCTTGTCGACCGTCAGGTCAACTGTCCTATACACGTGGGTAATTGACACGTGTAGTGGGCGAATCCGGCCTTGACGTGAAGCATTCGTGGAGGGTTTGCTGTCCGTGATCAATCGATGGCAATCGGCGGTGGCAATCGGTCGATGGCCATCAGCAGACCGCGTCGTGTGAGGAAGTTCCCCGCGGTGTCTCCACCTCCACCACCTCTGGGCCGGGGCCGTAGGCGTGCTGCCCAGGCCTTCGACGCGGCGCTCGACGACGCCGAGCTCGTCGTCGCGCGCTCGGCGCTGGCCCAGGGGCGCTGGCAGGCCGTCCGTACGCTGCTCGCCGAGACCGGCGACGACTGGGACCGCCGGGGGCACCGGGTCACCGTCCTCGCCCTGGAGTCCGGCACCGCCGCCTGGGCCCGCGACTGGCTGCTGGCCGAACCGGACTCCGCCGACGCCGCCGTCCTGCTCGCCGCGGCCACCGTCCAGCGCGCCCTCGCGGGCAAGGACAAGCCCGTCAAGGCCCGCGACGCCTGCCACGCCGCCGCCGCGCTCGCCCCGGCCGACCCCACCCCCTGGCTCGGGCTGCTGCAGCTGGAGCGGAACGTGGGCGCCGAGGAGACCGTCGTACAGCTCTTCGACGAGGTCCGGCACCGCTACCCGGACCACCACCACGCCCACCATCTGATGGTCGCGCGCCTCGCCGAACGCCGTACGGCCGCCGGGCAGGACCCGCTGCACGAGGTGTACGACTTCGCCGGCTGGGCCGTCGAACAGGCGCCCGCCGACTCGCCGTTGGCGATGCTCCCGGTCGTCGCGCACGCCGAGCGCTACCGCGTTCTCGCCGGCGCCGGGCTGGAGTCCGCCGACCCCGCCTCCTCCGGGCACTGGGTCGGCCGCCGGGCCCGCCAGGTCATGAAGGCCGCCTTCGACTGGTGGCTGGAGTGGGAGCGCGACGACCATCCGCGCCGGCTGATCGACCTCAACTTCCTTGCCCACGCCAAGTCCTGCGAGGGCCGGACGGCCGAGGCCGCCGCCCTGTTCCACCGGATCGGCACACACCAGACCCCGATCCCCTGGTCCTACCCGGACCGCGACCCGCACACCGCCTTCCGTGCCGCCCGCGACAGCGCGCTCGGCACGGCGTAACGCAGCACAACTGAAATTTCCGTACGCCCGAAAGGACAACCCCGCGATGACGACGGGCAGTTCGAGCAAGAGCAGACCCACCGCCGACAGCAGCAGCGGCAGTATCAGTACGTTCAAGGGGCAGGAACGGGCCCTGCGCGCCGACCGCCTCGGCACCGGGGGCCTGCTGCTCTCCGTCCTCGCCTCGACCGCCCCCCTCCTGGTCGTCGCGGGTGTCATGCCCACCACATTCGCGGTGGTCGGCATCGTCGGACAGCCGATTCTCTACGTCATCCTCGGCGCGGTCCTGATCCTCTTCAGCTTCGGCTACGCCGAGATGAGCCGCCACGTCCACAACGCGGGCGCCTTCTACGCCTACATCTCCCGCGGCCTCGGCGGTACGGCCGGTGCCGGAGCGGCCCTGGTCGCCCTCGTCGCCTACAACGGCTTCCAGATCGCCATCTACGGCCTCTTCGGCTTCGAGGTCTCCGGCCTCTTCGCCACCTACGCCGACCTGGAGATCGCCTGGTGGATACCGGCCCTCGTGGCCGCGCTGGTGGTGGGCGCGCTGGGCTGGCTGAAGGTCGACATCAACGCGCGCCTGCTCGGCGTCCTGCTGGTGATCGAGGTGGCCCTCGTCGTCATCTTCGACATCGCCGCCGTCGCCGACCCCGCGAAGGAGGGCCTGTCCCTGCACGCCTTCAACCCCGAGACCCTCACCGGCGCGGGCATCGGCACCGCGCTCTGCCTCTGCTTCGGCGCCTTCGTCGGCTTCGAGCAGGCCCCCGTGTACGCCGAGGAGACCAACCGCCCGGACGTCCTGGTGCCCCGCGTGATGTTCAGCGCGGTCGCCGGGGTCGCCATCTTCCTGGCGCTCAGCAGCTGGGCGCTCACCGTCGCCACCGGGCCCTCGGCGATCGTCGGCGAGTCGCAGAAACAGAGCGCCGGCCTGCTCTTCGCTCTCACCGAGTCCCGGCTCGGCGGCACCTTCACCGACATCCTGCACGTGCTGTTCGTGACCGGCATGTTCGCGGCCATGCTCAGCTTCCACAACGTCGTCGCCCGCTACTCCTTCGCCATGGGCCGCGAGGGCCTGCTCCCCGCCGCCTTCGGCCGTACAAGGAGCTCCAGCGGCGCCCCCGGCACCGGCTCGCTGCTCCAGACGGTCGTCGCGGTCGTGATCGTCATCGCCTTCGCGATCGCCGACGACAAGCCGACGGGCGACCCCACCGAGCCCATCCTGCACCTGTTCACCTGGGGCGCGAACATCGGCGCCCTCGGGGTGATCGTGCTGATGACCGCCGCCTCCTTCTCGGTCATCGTCTTCTTCGCCCGCCGCGGTGCCGCCGGCGCCCAGGCCTGGCGCATGGTCACCTCCGCGCTCGCCGGGATCGCCCTGATCGTCATCGCCGGGTACACGGTCAAGGACTTCGACGTGCTCGTGGGCTCGGGTCCGGACTCCGCCCTGAGCTGGGTCCTGCCCGGCATCGTCCTGCTCGCGCTGGTGGCCGGCCTGGTCCAGGGCCTGGTCCTGAAGGCCCGCAACCCCGAGGCGCACGCACGGATCGGGCTCGGCAACGAGGCGTTCCAGCTGGAGAAGGCGGCCGAGTCCGCGGAGGCGGCCGCCTGAGAAGAGGGTGAGAAGCGGTACGGAAGTCCGACGAGCACCCGCGATTCCTGGCTCGACAGGGGTCGCGGGTGTTCGAATGGACGGGTGAACTCCGAACGACCGGAAGAACCCCCCGAGCCCGCCGCGTCCGAGGGCCAGGAGCGGGGTACGCCCATCGGCCGCCGGGTCCTGCTCGGCACCCTCGGTCTGGGTGCCCTCGGCGTGGTCGCCGCGCCGACCCTCCAGCGCGGCATGGAGTCCTTCCTCGCCGGCGCGGCGGAGAACGACCCGACAGGCCTGACCGACCTTCTCCCGAACGGCGGCGGCTTCCGCTACTACTCGGTGACGTCCTCCACACCCCGCAAGAACGCGGAGAACTACCGGCTGAAGATCGACGGCCTCGTCGACAGACCGGCCACCTACACCCTCGCCGACCTGCGCGCGATGCCCCAGACCAGGATGGTCAAGGACGTGCAGTGCGTGACGGGCTGGCGGGTGCCAGGCACACCCTTCGAAGGGGTACGGCTGTCGCAGCTCCTGGACGCGGCCGGAGTGCGCTCCTCGGCCGGGGCGGTGCGCTTCACCTGCTTCGACGGCGCCTACACCGAGAGCCTCACCCTCGACCAGGCCCGCCGCGCCGACGTCCTGGTCGCCCTGCGCATGCAGGACAAGAACCTGGGCCACAGCCACGGCGGCCCGGTCCGCCTCTACGTCGCCCCCATGTACTTCTACAAGTCCGCCAAGTGGCTCTCCGGCATCACGGTCACCGAGGACGTGCAGCCGGGCTACTGGGAGAACCGCGGCTACGACATCGACGCCTGGGTCGGCAATTCGAACGGACGCGACGATGAGCCTACGAGCTGACGCCCCGGCGCCCTCCACGTCCGCCTCCGAAGTACGCCGCTTCGGCCGCTCCCAGAAGTGGGTGCACCGCGCGACGGCCGCGCTGATGGGCGTGTGCGTGGTGACGGCGGCCTGCCTCTACATCCCCCAGTTCGCCGAACTGGTCGGCCGCCGCGAACTGGTGGTCCGCGTCCACGAGTGGGCGGGCCTGGCCCTGCCGGTACCTGTCCTGTTCGGGCTGTTCTCCCGCGGTTTCCGCGCAGACCTGGGCTTCCTGAACCGCTTCGGCCCCCACGACAGGACCTGGCTGCGCGCGGCGCTACGACGCGACAAGCGCCGTGCCGTGCGCCCGGCGGCGAAGTTCAACGCGGGCCAGAAGATCTACGCGGCCTGGATCGCGGGCGCCACCCTGGTCATGCTCGGCACGGGTCTGCTCATGTGGTTCACCCACCTCACCCCGCTGATGTGGCGCACCAGCGCGACCTTCGTCCACGACTGGCTGGCGCTCACCATCGGCATCGTCCTGGCCGGCCACATCGGCATGGCCCTGGGCGACCCGGAGGCCCGCAGAGGCCTGCGGACCGGCTCGGTGAGCAAGGAGTGGGCGGACCGCGAACACCCACTGTGGCGCCCCTGAGTCAGCGCCGAGGCCGTCCCGGGCCCGGCTGCCGCTGCGGTGTCGGGCTGCCGGTCCCATCACCGGGCGAGGGCCCGACCGGTTCCTGCTGCTCCGGGGGTACGAGGAGAAAGGCGCCCTTCTTGACGGCCTCGGCGGTGCCGTAGCGGACGAGGAGGTCGACGGGGTGGGCGCCGGCAGGGGGACTTGAGCCTGCTCCCAGCTCTGCCCCTGGGTCTGTTCCCGTCCCGGGGACGACAACGGAGACGACGATCCGCTCGCCCGACACCGAGACGATTTTGAGCGGCTGGACAACCTGTTGCCCGCCGATGAACACGTCCCCGTCGCGCAGCAGTTCGTCGGTGTCGAAGTAGGCGCCGCGCAGCTCGACCGAGATCGTGTCGCCGGGTGCGGCCTCGCCGTCGCCGCCGACATCCACGGCGCCGATCCCGTACACACAGGCGGGCTTGCCTCCCGAGGGTGCCTCCAGCCGGACGGTGGCGGTCGGGTGCCGCCGGTGGAAGTCCAGGAGCCCGCCCAGGATCTGCCGGGCGGCGCGCCCCTTGCAGCTGAGCGCGTCGCCGGCGGACCCGGACCAGCCCGCACCGGCCACTCCCCAGTCACCGCCGCCTCGCCCCTGTACGGCGAGACAGGCGGCGGCGAGCCCACGCAGCACCCGCCACTCGTCGGCCGACGCGGAGTCTCCCGGGGCCGCGGGGATCAGCTTCCCGGCGTCCGCGCAGCGGCCGGGGGAGCGGAGATCGTCGTAGACGGCGGCGGGGTCGGGGGCGCCGTCGGAATCGGGGGAGACCGGACCGGGCGGCAGCCAGTCGGGGGCGGTGAGCAGGGTGGGGCCGCCGGGAGTTGTACGGCTGGGGGTGGGTGAGGAGACAGGGGTGCGGGAGGGGACCGGGGTTGCGGCACCGCCGGGGACCTCGCTCCCGTCGGCGCCCCTGGGTGAGGCGACGTTCCCGGAGACGGGGATGCGCGGGGGAGCGGCGGAGGTGGCCGTGCCGATCTCCCCGCCGTCACCGGGGCTGCTGGACGGCGACGCGGGCGAGACACTTCTGGCCCCGCTGCCGTTGCCGCGCGCCGTGCCGTCCCCGTCCGTACCGAAGGCAGCGGCCGCGACCGCCACCGCCCCGATCACGAACAGCCCCGAGACCCGCACCCCGAGCGAAACCGCCATACCGCCGCCCCCCGACGTGGTCGCCCCGACCACTGCGACAACGACCGGGGTTCCTCACATCATCGGTCCGCACCGGGGCTCGGGGGAAGGCACGTCATCGGATCGTTCACCTGCGGCGATGACCCAGATACGGAGGAGAGAGGAGGGACGCCGGAGGCACCCCAATGGGCGACGGGGCCCGCTTTACGACAGGGCGGTGCGTTGTCTGCGACGCCCCTGGGTAGGGCCCCGGGCGCATGGTGTGTTGTCTGCGGCGCCGTCGTGGCTGGTCGCGCAGTTCCCCGCGCCCCTGGGTAGGCCCCCGGGCCGCCTGCCAAGGGCCACGGGGCCCGCCTCAGAGCGAGGGGTGCGGGGCCCCACCCAGGGGCGCGGGGAACTGCGCGATCAGCCACAGCGCACCCGCAGTCAACGAACGACCGCACACCCCCCACCTAGGGGCGCGGGGAACTGCGCGATCAGCCACAGCGCACCCGCAGTCAACGAACGACCGCACACCCCCCACCCAGGGGCGCGGGGAACTGCGCGATCAGCCCCAACGCACCCGCAGGCAACGAACCACCTACTCACCCCCGAAATCGAGCAACACCTTGCAAGACCTCCCCCGGTCCGCCGCCAACGCGAACGCCGACTCCGCCTCCCCCACGGGAATCACCGCACTGACCAACCCGTCCAGCCCCGACTCCACCGCCAACAGAGCCAACGCCTCATCGAACTCCGCGTCGAACCGAAACGCCCCGCGAAGCTCGATCTCACGCGTGACAACCACGTTCCCCGCGAACGGGCTGGGCCCAGGCGGCAGCAGCCCCAGCTGCACAACGACCCCACCCCGCCGCACCAGCCGCAGACAGGTGTCCAGCCCCGCAGCCACCCCCGACGCTTCGACGGCCACATCGACCTCCACAGGCCACCCGGGATCCCCGGGATCGTCCGCCCGTACGACCGTGTCGGCCCCCGCGACAGTCGCGTACCCCAGTGCCTGCGGAAGCAGATCCGTGACCGTCACACGCGTCGCCCCCGCCGCCTTCGCCGCCGCGACGACCAGGCACCCGATGGGCCCGGCACCGGTGACAAGGACGTGCCGACCGGACACGTCCCCGGCCCGCCGAACCGCGTGCAGGGCGACCGAGAAGGGCTCGGCGAGTGCCGCCCGGCGCAGCGGCAGGCCATCCGGCACCGGCCTCAACTGGTCAACCGGCACGACCACTTGCCCCGCGAAACCGCCCTGGACATGCGGCGTACGAGCCGCGCTGCCGAGGTAGCGCGTGTCCCGGCAGATGTTCCGCCGCCCGGACACGCACTCCGGACACGCCCCGCACGGAGTCGCCGGGTGCACGGCAACCGCCGTACCCACAGCGAGACCTGACGATCCGTCACCGTAGGCGACGACCGTCCCCACGACCTCGTGGCCCAGCACCATCGGTTCCTTGAGCCAGAAGTCACCGACCCCGCCGTGCCGCCAGTAGTGCAGGTCCGAGCCGCAGACCCCGCCGTACCGGACGGCCACCAGCGCCTCGCCGGGGCCGGGGGACGGCACCGGCAGTTCATCGACCCGCAGGTCGCCCTCACCGTGGATCACACAACCGAGCATCGGGAGAATCCCTTCCGTGCCAGAGAGTTCAGAGGGTCAGAGAACGCTGGTCATGCCGCCGTCGACGTACAGCACCTGCCCACCGACGAAGTCCGCCGCAGGCGAGGCCAGGAACAGCACCCCGCCGATCAGATCCTCCGTACGGCCCCAGCGGCCCGCCGGGGTCCGGCGGCGCACCCACGCGCTGAACTCCGGGTCGTCGACCAGGGGTTGGGTCAGTTCCGTCTCGATGTAGCCGGGGCCGAGGCCGTTGACCTGGACACCGTGCGGGCCCCAGTCCGCGCACATGCCCTTGGTGAGCATCTTCAGCGCGCCCTTGGTGGCCGTGTAGGGAGCGATGCCCGGACGGGCCACCTCGCTCTGCACCGAGCAGATGTTGATGATCTTGCCGTGGCCACGTTCCGTCATCCGGCGGGCCGCTTCACGGCCCACCAGGAACGCGCTGGTGAGGTTGGTGTTCAGGATCCGGTGCCAGTCGCTGTCCGTGAACTCCAGTAGCGGAGCCCGCAGTTGCATGCCCGCGTTGTTCACCAGGATGTCGATCGGGCCGACCCGCTCCTCGATGTCGGCGATACCGGCGGCGACCGAGGGGCCGTCGGTGACGTCGAAGGCGGCGGTGTGGATGTCCCCGGGCAGCTCGGCCGCGGCCTTGGTGAGGCGGTCGACGTCGCGGCCGTTCAGGACGACCGTGCAGCCTGCCTCGGCCAGTCCCCGGGCCAGGGCGAACCCGATGCCTCGGCTGGACCCGGTGACCAGGGCCGTACGGCCGCTGATGTCGAAGAGAGGATGACTCATTCTCGTACCCCTAGATCTCGTACTTCCAGATCGCTTGGATCGCCTAGATCACCAGTGACAGCAGCAGGACCAGCGCCCCCGCGACCACGGAGATGATCGTCTCCATGACCGACCAGGTCTTCAGGGTCTGTGGGACGCTCAGGCCGAAGTACTCCTTGACCAGCCAGAAACCGGCGTCGTTGACATGGCTGAAGAAGAGCGAGCCGGCGCCGATGGCCAGGACGAGGAGGGCCGCGTGGGTCGTCGACATGTCGGCGGCGAGCGGGGCCACGAGGCCGGCCGCCGAGACCGTGGCGACCGTCGCCGAACCCGTCGCCAGCCGGATCGCCACCGCGATCAGCCAGGCCAGGAGCAGGGCCGGGATCGACCAGTCCTCGGATATGTCCAGGATCATCTTGCCGACCCCGGAGTCGATCAGCGTCTGCTTGAAGCCGCCGCCCGCGCCGACGATCAGCAGGATGCCCGCGATGGGCGCGAGGCCCGTCTCGACGATCCGGGAGATCCGTTCCTTGGAGAAGTCCGCCGGACGGCCCAGCGTGAAGATGCCCACGAGGACGGCGGCGAGCAGGGCGATCAGCGGGGAACCGGCCACGTCGAAGACGCGCTGAACCATGTTCTCCGGGTCGTCGATGATGATGTCGACCAGGGCCTTGGACAGCATCAGGACGACGGGGAGGAGGATGGTGGCCAGGGTCGCGCCGAAGCCGGGGCGCTTCTCCAGGTCTTCCGAGGGGCGCTGCGGGATCATGCGGTCGGGCGCCGGGACGTCGACCCAGCGTGCCGCGTACCGCGAGAACAGCGGGCCCGCGATGACCACCGTCGGGATGGCGATCAGGACGCCGAGCGCCAGCGTCACGCCCAGGTTGGCGCCGACCGCGTCGATCGCGACCAGCGGACCGGGGTGCGGCGGGACCAGGCCGTGCATCACCGAGAGGCCCGCGAGCGCCGGGATGCCGATGCGCATCAGGGAGTAGTTGCCGCGCTTGGCAACCATCAGGACGACCGGGATCAGCAGGACGACGCCGACCTCGAAGAACAGGGGCAGGCCGATCACCGAGGCGATCAGGACCATCGCCCAGGGCATCGTCCGGCCCGACGCCTTCGCCAGGATCGTGTCGACGATCTGGTCGGCGCCGCCGGAGTCGGCGAGCAGCTTGCCGAGGATCGCGCCCAGGGCGATCAGGACGCCCACGCCGGCCACCGTCGCGCCGAGCCCGGCGGTGAAACTGGCGATGGCCTTGTCGAGCGGCGCGCCCGCGAAGGCGCCCAGCGCGAGCGAGCCGATGGTCAGGGCCAGGAAGGCGTGCAGCTTGAACTTGGTGATCAGCAGGACGATGAGCGCGATGCCCGCCAGCACGGCGACACCCAGCTGGGCATGGCCGGCTGAGGTGATCGGCTCGACGGTGTCCGCTGCCAGCATCTCGACGCTGAGTCTGGTCACGGGGGTTCCCTTGTAATCGGAGTGGTTCGGAGCGTTTCGGGAGTTCAGGAAGTCAGGCGCTCTGGAGCGAGGAGAGCGCGGCCACCGCCCGGGCGGTGATCTCCTCGGGGGTGCCGGAGACGTTCACGGCGACGCCCGCCTCGTCCGCTTCGAGCGGCTGGAGGGTGGCGAACTGGGAGTCGAGCAGCGCCGTCGGCATGAAGTGGCCCTGGCGGTGCGCCATCCGGTCCTCGATCAGCGCCCGGTCGCCGGCGAGGTGCACGAAGACCACGCCGGGCGCGGCGGCCCGCAGCCGGTCGCGGTACGACCGCTTCAGCGCCGAGCTGCTCACCACCCCGCCGAGCCCGGCCCGCCCGTGTGCCCACTCGCCGATGGCGTCCAGCCACGGCCACCGGTCCTCGTCGGTCAGCGGGGTCCCGGCGGTCATCTTGTGGATGTTGGCCGCGGGGTGGAAGTCGTCGCCCTCGGCGTACGGAACGCCCAGCCGCGCCGCGAGCAGGGGACCGATCGTGGTCTTCCCGGTGCCCGCGACGCCCATGACCACGACGACGTGGGGGGTATGCGTCTGCTGCATGAACGCAATGAAACGCATTAGGTACGACAAATTCAAGACCCGGGAACTAATAAGTCTGACTTTTTGAAGGTGTGACGCGCCCCGTACTCTGTGTGCATGAGCACACCGGGTCGAGGGCTGCACGGCCATGTACTGGAAACCCTCGGACCCGCGATCACCGCGGGCGATTACCCGCCGGGCAGCGTTCTGCGCACGGACGAGCTGGCCCAGCGCTTCGACGTGTCACGCTCGGTGATGCGGGAGGCGGTCCGGGTCCTCGAGTCGATGCACCTGGTCGAGTCCCGCCGCCGGGTCGGCGTCACGGTCCGCCCCAAGGCCGAGTGGAACGTGTACGACCCTCAGGTCATCCGCTGGCGTCTCGCGGGCGCCGACCGCCCCGGGCAACTGCGCTCCCTCACCATGCTGCGCTCCGCGATCGAGCCGGTCGCGGCGGGCCTCGCCGCCAAGTTCGCCACCGCCGAGCAGTGCGCGCAGCTCACCGAGTGCGCCCTCGGCATGGTGGCCAACTCGCGCGGCCATCAGCTGGAGGGCTACCTCGTCCACGACGTGGCCTTCCACCGGGTGATCCTGGAGGCCTCCGGCAACGAGATGTTCGCCCGGCTGGGCGATGTCGTCGCGGAGGTCCTGGCCGGCCGTACCCATCACGAGGTCATGTTCGACGACCCCGACCCGGCCGCCGTCACCCTGCACGTCCAGGTCGCGGAGGCGGTCCGCGAGGGCGACGCCGAACGGGCGGAGCGGCTCACCCGGGAGATCGCGGTCGGAGCCCTCCAGGAACTGGACATCCTCGCGCCCTAGTCTGCATCTAGACGCCGGGGTCGATGTCTCCGTCGACGTACACCCATGCCCCGTCGACCCGCTCGAACCGGCTTCGCTCGTGCAGCGAACCGCCCTGGTAGGACGCCCGGAACGTCACGGTCCCGGTGGTGTGGAACGCCGTACCGTCGCCCGTTTCGAGGATCTCCAGGCCCGTCCACCGCATCCCCGGGTCGAATTCGACGCGGGCGGGGCGGGTACGCGGGTGCCAGGTGCGCAGCAGGTACGGCTCGTCCCGCTTCACGAAAGCGCTGTAGCGCGAACGCATCAGGGTCTCGGCGGTCGGTGCCGCCGCGTCACCTTGATGGAACCGCCCGCAGCAGAGTTTGTACGCTTGACCAAGTCCGCACGGGCATATCGCGGGAGCAGTTGCCCTGACGCGTGCGCGATCGGGGCGGTGCCGGGAAGCTGAGCTGCGTCGGGAGGACATGGAGCACATTGTCCCCGGCTCCGCACGTGCCGAGCACCCCGTATTCCGCCGAGTGCGCTACATGAACAATTCGCGACCGTTGGACCTGATGCAGTCGATCACTTCGGGGAAAGCGCCGTATTCGTAGACCTTGGCGAGCGGCAGGCTGCCGGAAGTCCGCCCTGGATGGCGCAGGACGAACGGCAGGGAGGCGTCCGTGTGCTGAAAGTACACGGACGGTTTGCCAAGCGCGATGGCGATACCCGCCTCGACATAGATGCTGGAGACGAGACTGCGCGGCACGACCAGCAGGAAGTAGCGGCTGTTCTCCAGGGCTGAGCCGTCGTTGCGCAACCCGATGTCGGACACCTGGAAGTCCCTCAGAGTGGGACGCTGATCGCCGGAGAAGTACACCCGGAATCCGCACTTCTCCTGGAGAACCTTCTGGAGCCGCAGTATGTCGCGTCGGTGACTCTTGTACTCAGTCTGGGTGGGGAACGACGACATCGGCGTGGAGATGAACACGTCGTAGCGATATTCGCCGCTCGATGTCTCCGCCGCCACTTCCGCGACGGGTGCCGCAGTGCCCGGTGGCCCGTGCAGAACCGACGGTCTGACCAGAGCGACCAGCGCCGCCAGGCAGGCCACAGCCACGAAGATGCCACTGAACACCAGGAAGGCCCGGTTGGCGTCGGTGACTTCAGGCGCTAGCTTGAGCAGAATCGCTTCGGATGCCAGCAGAGCGAGAGCGAAGAACCCGAGAAGCGTCCGCACGCTGCGGAGCGTCCTGCCTCGCTCCGCCATCAGTCCTCCTTGTGGTGTCTTTGGCGAGTGGGTGATCAGCCGTGACATATCAGCTGTCCGAATCCGGCCAGGAGAGATGCAGCGCGTCGCAGGACATCTGGGAGAAATCCTCGCCCGTCATCTGCTGGAGCTTTGTTCGCAGTTGCTTCCAGCGCTCGCGGCGCACGGTGATCCGGTCCTCGTCCAGAACCTGATCGCACAGCCGATCGAGCCAGTCAGTGACTTCCGCCGCGACTGTGGTGGCTTCGCCCGTCCCCGCCGGGGTGGCAAGTGACAAGTGGCGCTCCACCGCCTCCATGACCGGATGCTGTTTGTTGAGCATCTTGCGGGGACGTTCCCCGGGCGCGGCGCCTGCCCGTCGTCGTGCCACCCCCTCGGCTCGTTTCACCGTGCCGCCACGGTTGGGCAGTGGAATTACCAAAGCGTCCCCGAAGACCTGGCCTTCCGAGAGGGCGTAGTCCGAGCGCAGCAGTTGCCACGCGTGTCCCTCGCGAACCTCGGGCAGGATCTGCTGGAAGTCCTCCATGAGCTGCGCCGGTGCGTCGACCACCCGCAGAGGCGTGTCGTGCGGCCAGGCCTCCCTGATGAGGTTGAGCTCGCGGCCGTCGAGGGCGACGATCCACTCGGTCACCTTGTTGGCGCGGGCGAACGCGGGGAAAACGGTGTGCTGTGCCAGCTTCGCGGTCGTCGCCACGGAGCACTTGACCGGGTTGAGGTCGGTGAGCGGAACGTAGACGGACCTGCCGCCGACCGATTGCACCATAGCCGGGCTGTGCTTCAGGTAGACCTCGGCGGCGGCCCGGGAGAGTTCCTGGCTCGAATGGAAGCCGCTCCAGCGGCTGTAGGACGCGACGCGGTACGGGTCCGAGCCGATGAGGGTGTCGCACAGCGCGCGGTAGGCCGCGCGTCGCTTGGCCGCGGGGTTGATGCAATTCGTCTGGGCGGCCCGGACCAGCTCGGCCAGCATGTCGGCCACCGTCGTCTGGGCCAGGCTCACCACCTCCTTGTACAGCTCTTCCGCACCGTCCAGGGCGTTCCGGGAGGCCGTCACCGGAGCGTTGTCCCGTCCGAAGTCGACGGTCAGGTGGCATCCGGTGAGGTGCCCGTGCTCTCCGCTCTTGCCCGGCTGGTACTTCTGGTGCCCGTCAGAGGGGTGCAGGCCCGCGTGTTCGGTGATCCGGATGCCGTCGACGCAGAACGTCACCGAAGTCTGGCCGAGTTCGCTGTGATTGGGCCGCTTGTCGCGACGGTCGCTGCCGCGGTGGTAGTCCGACAGATGATTCCAGTCCCGTTGGTGTGCCCGGGGATCGTGAATGACCTCCAACTGGAAGTGGGCCTGGTACGGGCCCAGGTGCGTGGTGCCCGTGCGCCGCAGCACCTCCCAGCCGTTGAGCTCCTTGTGCTTGCGGTCCAGGGGGGAGAACTCGGCCAGTGACGTTGGCAGTTGCAGATCGGGCGAAACGTGAACCTGGGCGGGCAGATACGCGAACAGGTCGGTCATCGCGTCCCTGAACGCGGTGTGGGTGAGGGAATCGCTGAGCGTGATCCTGATTTCCGTGCCCGGGGCACACGTCGTGTGGTCCGTGTAGAACGGGCGGTCGGGCGTGGAGAACTGCACGAAGATGCTGTCGACGGGCCTACTGTCTGCCGTGCGTGTGCGCACCTCCACGGCGCTTGCGACGCTGAACACCGATGCGAACCCGATGCCGAAGCGTCCGAAGAGCGAGGGCTCATCCGCGGTGGTCTCAGCGCTCTCGTCGACCGTGTCACGCCACCCGGAACGACCGAGCACCGACAACTGGCTGACCACCTGTTGATAGGTCATGCCCACGCCGTTGTCACGAATCACCAGATGGTGGGTGTCTTCCAGGTCCACGTCGATCCGCGGCACGTAGCCGTCGGGGTGTGTGGCGGCTCGCATCTCGGTGGCGTCCACCGCGTTCTGGATCAGTTCGCGCAGCCAGACGTGCGGCCTGTCTCCGTACAATGCCGAGCCCATCAGGAGTCGGGTGATGGGCCTCGGGTCAACCCGCAGTTCATGGCTTTGCAGGGAACGGTCCCGCCAGTGAGGCGTGTTGAGCTCGAACCGGACCGGCGGCCGTACCACTTGCCAGCTCCGTCGGACGTTCTCCAACTCCATGAAGTACAGATGCACGGTGTGCTGGGCTTCGGCGGTGAGACGGAAGGCGAGCCGGTCCGTCGTCGCCAGGTCGAAGACCAGCGTGCCGTCCGAGGGCTGACGTTCGTGCACGTCTAGCACATTCCGGCAGTACCTGCCGGACTGCATGGTGTCGGCGTCCAGGAGCCCGGGGTTGTCCAACAACTGGGCCAGGCGTGCCACTCCCCAGAGAAAGGCGAAGCAATCGGCTGCCGGACACCTGCGCAGGTCTCCCGCGCCCCTGATCTTCCCGGGGTCGTAGAGACTGAGATGTTCTAGGAGCCCGGACAGTTCGGCGACGTCCTCTTCGGTGATGCCGTGTGCCGCTCCGGCCATCGCGCCCAGCTCACGTGTTACGCGCATCCTGCTCTCTGCCTCCTCCCCCGGCAGAGTCGTCCCGGCCCTCCCGTGCGAGATGGTCAGTTCGGCCATGACGTAGGCCAGGGCGACATGTCCGCTGTCTCCGTAGTCCGTCAGCGGCGACTGGGAGTCGATCAGTTCGACGAGTCTGCGGAAGACCTCGAGCGTGTGGGTCGTGTCCCGACCCTGCCTGTGGAGGTCAGGTACGAGTGACTCCAGGTGTCTGATCACGGGAAGGAGCGAGGCGAGCGGGGTGCCGGACGGTCGGGGTGCGGCTGGCGCCGTGGAGCGGTGACGCAGTGGTTGCAGTGACTCCAGCGGCGCGTCCTTGCCCACCGGATACACGTCGGTGAACTCGCGGAAGCGCCCGCTGTGGACGTGGTCGTACTTGAAGTACCGGATACGGCAGCTGTTCTGCTCGGGCATCAGCTCGCCTCGTGCGTACCCACGCACGAACTGCGCGGAGTCGTCTCCGTGGGGACGGCCGAACAGGAGCATGGAGGGTACCCGCAGCAGCTGGGAGTGTGAGGTGAGGAGCCTGCCCAGTTCACGCGGATCGTGCAGGTGGCCGAAGAGGCCTGCCTGGTACTCCTGCCGCAGGCGCTGCATGGCCGGGACAGAGATCTGCTGGTCCAGCCAGTCGAGCGGGTGGTGCTGGGCGAAGAGAGCGAAGTCGACTTCTTCGCCCAGCCGAGGGACCTGCGCGATGGACAGCAGCAGCCGTCCGCGGTCGTCGTCGGTGCCCGACTCGGCCGCGTGGTAGTACCCGGACCACGCCGAGTTGATGCCAAGGATGCGACAGCGCCTGCCCGCGACGACTATGTCGTGCGTCCAGTGATAGACATCGTCGGTGCCTTCGGGGCCCCACTGCCGGGCGAACGCCTGGTAGTTCTGAAAAGGGTCCCCGAAGTTCTCGCGGTGCCGCTTGCGGTCCAAGAAGGTGTCAACGGCGTTCGGGTCGCTCAACTCGGTCACCAGATGTGCGGCCTTGATGCCCGCTTCCTCCCGGTCCATGTCGTGATTGCCCGGGACGAAGAGCAGCGGAGTGCCCTCCTCGACGAGCTCACGCAGCGGAGCGAAGAGCACTTCCGAGGCCGATGCGTACTCCTCCGCCTTCCCGGACTGGGCGATGTCGCCGGTGAAGATGACGAAGTCCGGTGTTCCTTCGGCCTCGCGTACGTCACGGAGGTGATCGAGCAACAGCGATACGTACTGTCGGCGTTCGGCCTCCGGGGCGCTCGGCCAGTGAAGATCAGAGAGTTGCCACCAAGTGATGTTGCTGCGAACCATCTCGCCGTCCAGGTACATGGGTGACCGCGGCACTGCTGCCGTCGACCGATTGGTCGCACAGCGTATCGGCGTGATGACGCGAACGTCCCACTGTTTGGCAAGCTGTGACCGTTCGCGACCGGGCTCGCCAGGGGGCGTGTGCGCTCTCACCCCGGTGGAATCGGCCACAGCACTTCTCGTACGTCTCCGCAAGACCGCACGGACATGTGGAGCTCTGAACAGGGGCGGAAGGGCGCTGGCGCCGGGATTGCGCGGTACGTCGGGACATGACCGCCATTCTGCTGCACCGGCTCCCTCATCACCTGTGTGCATTCTGTGAAGTCGCTGACCCGACACGCGCACATCGCGTGCGAGTCGTGCGCGGCGGAGTTCATCAAACCTCCCTCATGGGTGGCGTGAACACGTCTTGCTGGCTCAACTCCGTACCCCCAAGGGTGGATTACGCACTTGAGCATCAGGAGTCACAAGCGTGTTGCTTGGCCCGGGCGGCAGTCCGTCCGGGGCACTGACGGGGGAAATCTGATGCGGTGTCACGGGGCCGGCGCGCTTTCTCGCGTGCCGGACACTTCCGTGCGCACCGGATCCGGAACGTCTCTCCCTCTGCCGCCTCTTGGTGCCGACCCGGTGCCCGAGAAGGGATTGGAGGGGGAATGCCGACGACAGCAGTGGGTGCGGCCAGGCCGACATATCCCGGCGTCTACGTCGAAGAACTTCCCAGCAGCACTCGTACCATCTCCGCCGTGACCACGTCGGTGACCGCGTTCGTGGGGCACACCCGGCGCGGTCCGCTGAACGAGCCCGTGCGTGTCACCGGATTCGCCGACTTCGAGCGGCGGTTCGGCGGGCTCGGCTCGCGGAGCGCCGTCGCCTACGCCGTGCACCAGTTCTTCGGCAACGGCGGCTCCGTCGCCGTGATCGTCCGGGTCGCGAAGGCGGGCAGCGGCAAGGCCGCCTGTGTCGTCCTGGAGTCCACCGAGGGGCACAGCGGATCCCGTGTCCTCGAAGTGCACGCCAAGGAACCCGGCGTGTGGGGCAACGGCCTGCGTGTCGCCGTCGACTACGACACCCCGAACTGCGAAGAGACCTTCAACCTGCGGGTGTACGACGCGAAGGGCGACGCCCGCGAGTCCTTCACCGGGCTGTCCATGGACGAGGGCAACGGGCGGTACGCGCCGACCGTCGTCAACGCCGGCTCGCGCCTCATCCGCGTCGAGGCGGTCGGCGAGGGGCGGCCGGATCCGTCCGGGACCGTGTCCAAGCCCTTCGGTGCCGAACTCCCGGATCTGGCCGTCGACCTGACGGTGAAGATCGGTGACGTGGAGCGCGAGTTCACCCTCTACGACCCCGACTGCGACGGCGAAGCCCCTTGCAGCGTCGCCGAGTTGGCGCTGCTGCTCGAGCGCAAGCTGCGGGCGCTGCCCGACGCGCCCGGCAAGCACGCCTTCGCGGGCGTCGAAGTCACCGCGTTCGGGCGCCGGTTGCAGGTGGTGGCGGGGTCGACAGACCCTGAGGACGTCGTCCGGTTCCTCGGCCAGTGCGCCAACGACCTGGGCCTCGAAGCGTCCGTCAACCCGCCCGTCTTCCCGCTGGAGGGCGGCGAGGACGGCGAGGCGCCCGGACCGCGCGACCTCATCGGCTCCGAAGCCGCCAAGACCGGCATCCAGGCCCTGCGCGGCGTCGCCGACGTCAACCTGCTGGCCCTCCCCGAGCTGGCCGCGTACGAGAAGACCGAGGACATGCTCACCGTCGTCTCGGCGGCCCAGCGGCTGTGCGAGGAACGGCGGATCTTCCTGCTCGTCGACGCGCCCAGCACCTGGGTGAGCGTCGACACGGCCCGCGCCGGGCTCGCCGCGTTCGACGCGGTCCGGGGCAACCACGCGGGCCTGTACTTCCCGCACCTCCAGCTCACCGACCCGCTCACCGGCCGACTGCGCGCCTTCCCGCCGTCGGGTGCGGTCGCGGGCGTGGTGGCGCGCACCGACTCCGAGCGCGGGGTGTGGAAGGCACCGGCGGGCACAGAGGCGCGCCTGGCCGGTGTCCACTCCCTCACGGTCGACCTGACCGACCGTGAGACCGGGCTGCTCAACCCGCTCGGCGTCAACTGCCTGCGGACGTTCCCGATGACGGGTCCGCTGGTGTGGGGGGCGCGCACGCTGGAGGGCTCCGACGCGCTCGACAGCGAGTGGAAGTACGTCCCCGTGCGACGGCTCGCGCTGCATGTCGAGGAGAGCCTCCAACGCGGCCTGCAGTGGGTCGTGTTCGAGCCGAACGACGAGAGCCTCTGGCAGCAGATCCGGCTGAACGCCTCCTCGTATCTGCACACGCTGTTCCGCCAGGGCGCGTTCAAGGGCAGCACGCCGCGCGAGGCCTACTTCGTCAAGTGCGACCACGAGACCACGACCGACGAGGACATCGCGAACGGCGTCGTGAACGTCCTGGTGGGCATCGCGCCGGTGCGGCCGGCGGAGTTCGTGATCGTGAGGATCCAGCAGACGTCGGGCCAGTCCGCCCTCTAGGACCCCGAGAATCGTGGAGAGTTGAAGGAATCCGATGGCTGAGTTCACGGTCAACGCCCAGCGCTTCGACCCGTACAAGAACTTCAAGTTCCTGGTCCTGTGGGACGGTCGTACGGTCGCCGGCATCAGCAAGATCAGTCCGCTCAAGCGGACCACGGAGGTCGTCAAGCACCGCCACGGCGGCGACCCCTCCTCCCCGCGCAAGTCGCCGGGACGCTCCGAGTTCGAGGGCATCACCCTGGAGCGCGGGGTCACCCACGACCCCGAGTTCGACCGCTGGGCCAACAAGGTCTGGCAGGTGGGCGCGGGCCTCGGCTCCGAAGTGTCCCTGGCCGACTTCCGCAAGGACATCGTGATCCAGGTCCTCAACGAGGCCGGCCAGGTCGCGGTCTCGCACAAGCTGTACCGGACCTGGCCGAGCGAGTACCAGGTCCTCGGCGAACTCGACGCCAACGCCAACGCGGTGGCCATCCAGTCGCTGAAGTTGGAGTGCGAGGGCTGGGAGCGGGACTACGAGGTGCCCGAGCCCCAGGAGCCGTCCTTCGTCAACCCGGCGTAACCGGAAGGTAGTTGAGCGAACAATCGGGGGACGGTATGGCGATCACCTCGGCGGCCGGACTGCTGGCCGCCTGGGAGGCGGGCCTCGCGGAGCCGCCGCCCGGCCGCGCACTGCTGCTGCACCGCACGGCCCGCCCGGACACCGACACCGCGAGCCTGCGCCAACTCCCACTCGGCGAACGGGAGTCGGACCTGTTCGCGCTACGCCGGTCCCTGTTCGGCGAGCGCATGCAGGTACGGCTCGGCTGCCAGGCGTGCGGCGAGGACATGGAGTTCGAGTTGGATGCCGGGGAGCTGGCGCGGTCGCTGGGCGGGCGCGGGGGCTTGGCGGACGAAGCGAACGGGACTGGTGGGCGCGGGGGTTCGGCGGGCGGGTCGGGTGGCTCGGCGGCTGGGCATGGCGGGGTTGTTGCGGCTGGGTTGAACGGTGGGCGTGAGGGTTCGGCGGACGGATCGGGCGGGCCTGACGGTTCGGCCGAGGCGCCGGGTGGTTCGTCGGGCGGGCTCGGGCAGGCTGTTGTGCACGGGTCGGGCGCTTCCGTCGTTCGGGTTCAACAGGGCGGCTGGGACGTCGAGTTCCGGCTGCCCGGGGTCGCCGATCTGGCCGCGGCTGCCCGGGCCGTCGACCCGCGTGGGGCGCTGCTCGCGCGGTGCCTCGTGTCGGCGGTGCATGACGGGGTCGCCGTCGCCGCGGACGAGCTGCCCGGGCCCGTGCAGCGTCGGATCGCCGATGCCGTCGAGGCGGCTGACCCGGGCGCCGATCTGGCGCTCAACGTGGCCTGCCCGGAGTGCGGGGCGGCCACGCGGGCCGAACTCGACATCGCCTCCTACCTGTGGACCGAACTGGACGCCTGGGCACGGGACGTGCTCCTCGATGTCCATCTGCTCGCCACCGCGTACGGCTGGAGCGAGCCGGAGATCCTGGCGCTCAGCCCGCTGCGGCGCCGCTACTACCTGGAGCTGTGTGCGGATGTCTGACGCTGACGGGGCGCCGGTTCCCGACTTCTTCGACCGGCTCATCGCCCGGCACACCGCCGGAACCGTCCCGGGCGCGGCCCGGGTGCGGCCCCGGCTGCCCGGACCGTTCGAGCGTGTCGAGGCGGTACGGGCCCCGGCGCCCGACCCGGACGCCCAGGCCCCGCTGTGGCCCACCGCCGCACCGGCGGCCGCCGCATCGACCCCGGACCGGCCGCGCCCCGCGGTGTCCGGGGCGCGCCCGGGCCCGGAACGCGAGCGGACCGCCGTACCCGAAATTGAACGCGTGTACGACGGTCGGCCCGCCGCTCCCGCGCCGCGCACCGCCGACCCCGAGGGGCCCCGGCTGCGGCCGGTCACGCCCCTGCTGGCCGGCCCGCGTCCCGCCGCCGGACCCGCGCGCCGCACGGCGGGCGGGCAGCGGCCCGAGGACGGCTCCACCCGGACCGCGGTGCCCGTGCCCAGCCCCCCGGGCCCGGACACCGCTTCCCGCGCCGCCGTGTCCGCGTCCCTGCGCCCCAGCACCGCGGACACGGCGGCGGCCCGCGAGGCCGTACGACAGGCCGCCGCACGTCGGCCCGGACGGGCCCCCGAACAGGTGGTCGAGGTACGGATCGGGCGGCTCGAAGTCACGGCAGCGGCGCCCGCCGGAGCCGCGCGGCGGCGTACGACGGCCGCCGAGAGGCCCGGCGCGACCGTGAGCCTCGCGGACTATCTGGCCCGGGGGCGCGAGTGAACCGCACGCACAGCGGGACCGACACAGCACACAGCAGGCCGAGAGGGACCGAGGAACCGACGTCATGAGCAACGCACTTGCCATCGCCCACGTCACCCAGGCCCTCGCCCTGCTGATCGAGAACAACCTGGGCCCGGAGTTCGACCGGGCCGTCAAGGTCGAGCCCAGCAAACCTCCGACGGAACCCTCCGGCGAACCGACCATCTCCGTGTTCCTGTACCAGGTCACGCCCAACACCTCCCAGCGCAACAACGACCTGCCGACCCGCGCCGGAGACGGCACGCTCGTCAAGCGGCCCGCCGCCGCACTGGACCTGCACTTCCTGATCAGCGCGTACGGCGAGGAGAACGAACTGGTCGGGCAGCGGCTGATCGGGTCCGTCGTGCGCACCCTGCACGAGATACCGGTCCTGCCCAGGGACGTCATCGAACAGGCCGGTGAGAAACCGTACTTGGCGGGCAGCGACCTGCTGGAATCGGCGCAGCGCGTCCGCTTCACGCCGACGGTGATGGACATCGACGAGACGTCGAAGCTCTGGGGAATGCTCTACCAGACGCCGTACTCGCTGTCGGTCGTCTACCAGGCCGCCCTCGTCCTCATCGAGGGCCGCGAGACTCCGGTCCCGGCGAAGCCGGTCCAGCGCTCCGATGTGCGCGTCCTGCCGTTCGGGGCGCCGGGAGCGCCGGTGCCTGGTGGGCGGGCGCTGCCCGTGAACGAGGGTGCGGAGGCCGGGAGTTCGCAGGCGGACGCGGTGCCGTCGCCCTCGCCCGAGCCAGGCAAGGCCGTCGAGAAGGCGCCCGCCAAGAAGGCTGCGGCCAAGGCACCGGCGAAGGCGACCCCGGCCCGCTCCCGCAAGGCCGCACAGCCGGCCAAGGCGACGGAGCCGGGCGCGGGTGGCAAATCCGCGCGCGGAACGGCCAAGCGCACCGCCGCCGCGCCCGACGACACCGAGAACACGACGAACGGGGGCAGTTAGCACATGGGGATGCGCGAGGGGACGGGCACGACGGGTACGCCCGCCACGGGCGGTGCGACGACGCTCACGGCGGAGATCCGGCGTGTGCTGGCCCGCGTCGACGCCCACGCGGCGCACGCCGACGAGGAGACCGGGCCCGCCGAGGGCACCCGGTCCGCCGGCATGCCCGTGCCCGCCGGTCCCGCGACCGCGCCCCTCGACGCCCTGGTCACCTGCTTCGGCCTCACCCCCTTCGAGCGCGACCTCGTACTCCTCACCGCCGCCCAGGAGTTGGAGCCGACCACCGCCGCCCGGTGCGCGGCGGCCGGCGGCGACCCGGAGCGGACGTACCCGACCTTCTCGCTCGCCCTGGCCGCGCTCGCCGAGCCGCACTGGAGCGCGCTCACCCCGGTCGCGCCGCTGCGCCGCTGGCGGATCGTCGAGCCGGCCGACGACTCACAGCTGACGACCTCCAGGCTCCGCCTCGACGAACGCATCCTGCACTTCCTGCTGGGCTCGCCCTACCTCGACGCCCGGCTGCACGGCCAGTTGCGCCGCGCGCCGGTGCCGGACCGGCTCCCGCCCTCGTACGACCTGGCCGCGAGCCGGGTCGCGGCCGGCTGGGCGACCGGGACGAGCCCCGACGCGCCGCTGCTCGTCGAGGTGACCGGCGGCGATCTGCGCAGCCGGGCCGACATCGGCGCCGCCGCCGCGGCCCGCGCCGGGCTCGGGCTCTACTCGGTGAGCGCCGAGGACATCCCCGGCGACCCCGCCGAACGGGACCGGTTCGCCCGGCTCTGGCAGCGCGAGGCGATCCTGCTGCCCGCCGCGCTCCTCGTCGACGTGGGCGAGGTGGACCGCGACCAGCGGGCGGCGACGGAGGCGTTCCTGGCCGGGGCCGCCGTACCCGTCGTGGTGTCGAGCGAGGACCCGCTCCGCACGGATCGCCCGCACGGCACCCGGGTGACCGTCCCCAAGCTGGACGACGAGGAGCAACTCGCCCTCTGGGCCGATGCGTTCGAGGATGTCGCCGACCTTGATGAAGGTGAACTGCGGTCGCTGGTCGCCCAGTTCCAGCTGCCGCCGCACGTGGTGCGTTCGGCGGCTGCCGTCGTACGGCGTGATCTGCCGGGCGAGGACGAGCTGGACGCCGCCGAACTCGCCTGGCGGGCCGGGCTCGACGAGGCCCGGATCGGCATGGACGAGCTGGGGCGGCGGATCGAGCCGGAGGCGGGCTGGAACGACCTCGTGCTGCACGAGCGGCAGACGAGCGTGCTGCGCGAGATCGTCGCGCATGTACGGCAACGGCCGACTGTCCATCAGGAGTGGGGATTTGCCGCCACCCTGCGACGCGGGCTCGGTGTCACCGCCCTCTTCGCGGGTGGGTCCGGCACCGGCAAGACGCTGGCCGCCGAGGTCATGGCGAACGAGCTGGGTCTCGACCTGTTCATCGTCGATCTCTCCCAGGTCGTCAGCAAGTACATCGGCGAGACCGAGAAGAACCTGCGCCGGGTCTTCGACGCCGCCGAACGCGGCGGCGCCCTCCTCCTGTTCGACGAGGCCGACGCCCTCTTCGGCAAGCGCAGCGAGGTCAAGGACAGCCACGACCGGTACGCCAACCTGGAGGTCAGCTATCTGCTGATGCGCATGGAGGCCTACCGGGGCCTCGCCATCCTCACCACCAACATGAAGAAGGCCCTGGACACGGCCTTCCTGCGGCGCATCCGCTTCGTCGTGGACTTCCCCTTCCCGGCCGAGCACGAACGCGCCGAGATCTGGCGCCGGGTACTGCCCCCGCAGGCCCCCGTGAAGGACATCGACTCCGCCCTCCTCGCCCAACTCACCGTCGCGGGCGGCTCGATCCGCAACATCGCCCTGTCCGGCGCGTTCCTCGCCGCCGAGGAGGGCGACCGGCTCCAGATGCGGCACATGCTCGCCGCTGCCCGTACCGAGTACCTCAAGCTGGAGCGCTCCCTGACGCCTACGGAGGTCCGCGGATGGGTGTGAACGGCGTCAACGGCATGAATGGTGTGAGCGGTGTCAACAGGGGGCGTCCGGCCGCGCCTTCGGCGATCCGCGTGGACATCGGGGAACTCGTCCTCGACGGCTTCCGCGCCGACCCCGACCGCGTCTCGGCCGCCTTCGAGCACGAACTCACCCGCCTGGTACGGGAATCCGGCGTGCCCCTCGCGGCCGACGGCCCGGTGGGCGTCGACGCGCTGACCGGGTTGCCACCACTGCCCGCCGGGCTGTCCGCGCGCCGCCTCGGCCAGGAACTGGCGCGCGCCGTGCACCAGGGCCTCAGCGGGCAGGGGGAGGTGACCCGATGAGCGGCAACGCACAGTCCCAGGACGCCCGTTCGGAACAGTCGGCGGCCGAGCAGCGGCGGCGCAAGCGGAAGGAACGGGGCGCCAAGTCCCGTACCCCGGCCGCGAAGGACGTCGTCAGCGGCGCCGGACAACCGCTCGACCCAGGCGTACGACGGGAGTTGGAGGAGCGACTCGGCCACGACCTGAGCCGCGTACGGCTGCACACCGGCCGGGACGCCGCCCAGCTGACCGAACTGCTCGGCGCGGACGCGGTGGCCGTCGGCCAGGACATCCTCTTCCGCGAGGGCGCCTTCCGCCCGGGTACGGCGGACGGACAGCGCCTGCTCGCCCACGAGTTGCTGCACACCGTCCAGAACCCGCACGGTCTTGGCGCACTGCGGGCCGGGCGTGACCTGGGTGCGGTGAGTGTGCCGCAGCAGGCGATCGAGCGGGAGGCGGAGTCCGCCGCGCGGGAACTCGTACGCGGGGACGAGCAGGCCGCGCCGGAGGTGGCGGAGGGGCAGGCCACCCCGGGCTGGCTGCGCTACGCGACCGTCGACGCCGACCGGATGCGGGCCGAGGCCGTCGACCCCGCGACCCTCGTCGACCGGCTCGCGGGCGGAGTGCTGCGCTCGCTGCGCGGTGACCCCACCGATGCCTCCGGCCGGGTCCGTCTCCAACTGGCCCGGATGTCCGAGCAGTTGGAGGACTCCGTCATCGAGCGGCTCGAAGCCCGCTTGCTCACCCCGGAGTACGAACGCCTCCTGGACCTCGCGGATCAGGCCGGCCCCGGCCCGGTCGAGCTGCAGTCCGCCGACGTACCGCTGCCCGAGATCGACCTCTTCGAGGCCCTCGGTGTCGAACGTACCCAGTGGCAGAAGAAGCAGGAGTCCGACCGGGGTTCCCAGGACAGCCGCGCCGCTGACTCCCGTGAGGAGCAGCAGGACGCCAGGGCCCGTGACGAGAAGAGCGGCAGCGACCGCAGCCGGGCACGTGCGGACGCGGCCACCGAGGACCAGGAGGCCGCCCGGCGCACCGAGCAGGAGGACGAGCGCAACGCCTCCCGGCAGCAGGCCGCGCAGGAGCAGCAGCAGGAGGAGGAGAAGGCCGGCGCGGACCGGGAACGGACCGACGAGGCCGCCGACCAGCGCGTCCAGGGGCAGCAGGAGGGCGCCGAACAGGCCAAGGAGGAGCGCAAGGAACAGCGCGAACGCGAGGAGGCCGACCCCGAGCAGGCCAATGCCCCGGGTGCGGACAAGCGCGGGCGCAAGGACCAGCAGACGCAGCCGGCCGCCGGGGCCAGGCGCGAGGAGCTCGACCCGAAGCAGAAGGGTCAGCCCGGACCCGTACGGCCGGAGAAGGTCGACGAGCGGGCCGAACAGCCGGACTCCGCCCTGTCCGAGCACGGGCTGAACGAGAGGGACGAAAACGGGGGTGCCGGGGGCGCCGACGGCGATCCGCGTGAGGAAGAGCAGCCGCTCGGCCTCGAAGCGGGCGCCGACGAGGAGGTCGCGGGCGGCGAGGACGAGGGCGAGCGTGCGCCGGACGCCGAGCGCGAGCCCGCCATCAAGCCCGAGGACCATCTGCCCGAGGCCGACCTCGCCCTGTCCGCCGTACCGACCGCGGACCAGCTCCAGCCGGGCGCCGCCGAACCGTCGCCGCCGACCTTCCCCACCCCGCCGCCGACGAAGGCGGAGAAGATCGAGCAGGAGCGGGAGAAGCGGGAACAGGAGGAGGACGAGGACTCTGCCGGGCCCGAGGCGAAGGCGCCCGGTCAGGACGAGGGGCCCGTCGAGGGCGAGGCGCCGCAGCCGGAGAACGGGCCCGCCGCGCAGGCCCAGGACCGGAACACCAAGGACCTCCAGGAGACCGGGAAGCCGCTCGACCAGGAGGTCGGCCCGGACCCCGCGACCGAGGACAAGGAGCGGCCCGAACCGGAGGCCGAGAAACCCGACTCCGAGCAGGCGCAGGAGAAGGACCAGGCCAAGGACGCCGACGACGCGGGCGAGGCCGGGGCGGACGGTTCCGACGAGCGGCCCGACGCCAAGGACGCGCAGGACGAGAAGAGCGAACGACAGGAGCGGGCCAGGGGTACGGGGAGGGAGCGTGGGTCGGCTTCGGGCGCGGTGGGTCCGGCCTCGGCGACCACGAGCATGTTGGCGTCGGCCGTGTCGCGGCCCGCCGGTGCGCAGACTCCTCGTACGCCCGTGGAGGACCGCGACCCCTCGCCGGCCGCCCGGCGCGGGGCGGAACCGCCCAGGTCCGAGCGTGAGGCGCCCCCGGCCAAGAGCCGGATCCCCAAGGAGAGTGGCCCTGGCGCGGCGCCGCGTGGAGCGGTGGGCGGCGCGGAGAAGAGCGGGCCGACGACCGCCGCCGGACCGGGCGCCGCACCGTCCGCCGCGCAGGCGGCGGTGAGCCCGGCCGCGGAACAGACCGCCGGACCGGGGCAGAGCGCCGAGAGTGGGACGCCCAGGCCGGAGGCGTCCCTGGAGAAGGACGGTGGTGGCTGCGCGCCGCCCGAGCCCGCCGCCGAGAAGGACGACGGTGGCGCGGGCAGTTGCGGGGGTGGCGGCGGGGCCGCGCCGGAGGAGAAGGAGCAGGAGCCGCCGGACGTCTCGGGGCAGGATCCCAAGGCCGCTGTACAGACCGTGAGCAAGCTGGCGCCCGACCAGGCTGCCGCCGCCATGCCCGGAGTCGACGCGGCCGCGGACAAGAAGATCGGCGAGGAGCAGCAGCGGCTCGACGCCAACCCGCCCACCCGGGAACGGCCTTCGGGCGCGCCGCAGACACGTTCGGCGCCGCCCGAGGCGGCCCCCGCCGCGGCCCAGGTCTCCGGCAGGGTGGAGAAGCTGGGCCCGGAGGAGCAGGGCGAGAAGCAGAAGGCCAAGGGCAGTGCGAAGGCCGAGGGGCAGAGGCCCACGGACAACACTCCGCCGCCGCCTCCGCCCGCCGTGCCGGACAAGGGGCTGAGCGAGGCCGAGGCGGCGAACGTCGAGGCCGCGGTGGACGCCGTCCCGACGACCGACCCCGAGCTGCAGAACAAGACGGTCGGCCCGGCGCCCAAGATCCGGCTCGAAGGTGCCAGCGACCCCAAGCGCACCGACGACCAGGCCAAGGCGCTCAAGGACAAGCAGTCCGACCTGCAGACGACGGGCCGCGCCGACGCGGCGAAGCCGATGGGCGAGGACCAGATCTTCCCCGACGCTCCCGCGGAACAGCTCTCCGGGAAGGCCTCCGGCGGTGGTGCCGGGGGTGGCAAGGGCGGCCGGATCAGGGCCATGTCCAAGCCGAAGGCGGGCGTGGGGGCCGTCGCGAAGCAGGAGAAGGGCTCCGAGATCCAGGGCGCCGCCGGTCAGGCGCAGGGCGACATCGGCACCAAGGAGCAGGAGAACCGGCAGGGCGAGCAGCAGGCCAAGCAGGAGAAACAGGCCGAGATCGACCGCGAGGTCGCCCAGAACACCGAGAAGCAGACCTCCGAACGGGGCAGGGTCGCCCGCGAGACGCAGGCGCAGCGCGAGGAGTGGCGGGCCGAGCAGGACAGAAAAGTCGAGGACGCGGACACGAAGTCCGAGAAGGAGCACGGCACCAAGAACAAGGAGATCGTCAAGGCGCGCGACGACAAGGACAAGGAGGTCGGCGAGCGCAAGGACAAGGACAACGCGCAGATCGACACCGAGCGCGAGAACGCCGAGAAGGAGGCCGAGAAGAAGAAGGAGGAGGAGAAGCCCTCCGGGGGGCTGTTCGGCTGGATCGCCGACAAGGTCGCCGACTTCTTCGAGGGCCTGCTCGCAGCGGTCACCGCGGTCTTCGACGCCGCCCGCAAGGCGGTCAACGGGATCATCGACACGTTCAAGGAGTGGGCCAACAAGGCCATCGACTTCGTACGTGATCTGGCGATCAGCGCGATCAACGCGCTGGCCGATGCCCTGATCGCCATCGGGGACGTCCTCCTGGCCGCCTTCCCGGAACTGCGGGACAAGTTCCGCAACGCGATCGAGGGCTTGCGGGACGCGGCCGTCGCCAAGGTCAACGAGCTGGCGGACGGCCTGAAGAAGGCGGTCAACGCGCTGCTCGACGTGCTCGCCGCGGGCCTGAACAAGCTCCTCGACGTCCTGGAAGCGGGCATCAAGGGCGTCATCAAGGTCTACCAGGCGGTCATCGAGGGCGCGATCAAGTTCGCGCAGGCGGCGATCGAGGCGCTCGGGAAGTTCGCGGCGCTGGTCGCCGACATCGCGCCCGACCCGGGCGGCTGGATAGGCAAGGCCGGCAGCTCGGCCAAGACAGGCATCACCGACCACCTGTGGGGCGCCATCAAGGTGGGCGTGAAGCGGTGGTTCGACACCAAGGTCGAGGGCATCCTGGGCCTCGGCAAGGCCGTGATCAACGTCCTGGTGAAGGGCTGCGTCTCGCTCAAGCAGATCGGCAGGATGGCGTGGGACGCGATCATCGCGTCGCTGCCGATGATGATCGCGTCGCTGGTCATCGAGAAGGTCGTCTCGATGATCGTCCCGGCGGCCGGCGCGATCCTGACGATCGTCCAGGGCCTGATGGCGGCCTGGCAGTCCATCAGCTCGATCCTGGCGGCCTTCGGGAAGTTCTGGGCGTACCTGAAGGCGGTGAAGGCGGGCCCGGCGGCATGCCTCTTCGCGGAGGCGGTCGCGGCGGGCGTGGTGGCCCTCCTCGACTTCATCGCCAACTTCCTGATGATCAGGCTCTCTTCGGCGACGAAGGGCGTGGGCAAACGGCTCAAGGCGATGTCCCAGAAGATCATGGATGGTCTGAAGCGGACGGGGAAGGGCGCGAGGTCGGCGGCGGGCAACGCGGTCAACAGCGCGCGGGGGGCGATGCGCAACGCGAAGCAGAAGGTCGCGGAACCGGCGACTCCCCGCAGGCCCAAGGGCGAGGCCTCACCGGATCCGAAGTCCCCGGTGAAGCCGAAGGACACGGCCACGCCGAAGGGACCGGCGAAGCAGGAGCCCGCGGCGGCGAAACCGAAGGACGGGGTGGCGGAACGGCCTGCCCAGGACAGGGCACCCGACAGGGATCAGGGCCCGGCGAAGAAGGACCAGGCTCCCGCCAAGGACAAGGGCCCGGAGACCACGCCCAAGAAGAAGAAAGAGATCGAGGGCCCCAAGCCCGCCAAGCCCAAGAAGCCCAAGTCGCCTGCGGGCAAGGCTCTCGCGAAGGCCAAGGGAGCGGTCAAGTCGGCCCTGAAGAAGGCCGGCAACGCGGCGAAGACCCTGGGCAGAAAGCTCAAGAAGACCAAGGTCGGCAAGGCGCTCAAGAACGCCGCGTCGAAACTCCGGAACGCCTTCAAGAAGAAGAAGGACCGGCTGCGCGACGACAAGAGGCGCCAGCAGGAACAGAAGAGGCGGGATCAGGACCGGCGGAAGAAGGACGAGAAGTCCAAGGAGTCCAAGGAAGCCCGCCTGCGCCAGATCATCGCCCGACTGCGGCCCAGGGTCCACAGCCTGCTCGCCAGGAATGTCCGGCCGACTGTCTTCAGGGGCGTGCTCTCAGGGATGCGTACGTGGTACAGGCTCTCGAGCCTGGATGCGCTCGGCACCAGTCCCGTAACCATCAAGGCAACCCTCAACCCGTCAGGGACCGTGGATGAAGGGGACCGGGCGAAGGTCGTTCTCGACGTCGTGGGCAGCGATCCGGAACGGAGGAAAAGACTTGAAGAAGCATTGAATGTGTCGGGACTGGGCGACTGGCTGCTCGTTGCCGAAGGACTCGACAAGAAGTCCCTCGACAAGCTCCTCAGGGATCTGGACGCGGCAGTTGAGAAGAACAACGCAAACGACACGCTGCAGATCATCCGTAAAGCTGAGTCGCATGTGCAGAATTCTCTTACCAACTGGGTTCGCCCTTGGAAGTCAGGGGACCGGGCGAAGCCGGGTGAACGAGAAGAACAGAAGTGGAAGGACAAGGAGGAGGCTGAGGGTCTCAGAGAGGTGAGCAGGGTATCGGAAATCCAGGACAAGAAACCCCGGCCCCAAGATCCCGATCTTCCGCAACGCCAGATTACGCTCCAATGGGACCCGAGCATGGACCGGGTCGAGTTCGCCCGGAAAGCGCTGGCACTCAAGCGGGCCGGAAGTAAGGACCAGCTTGCTCGGACGCCGAGTGACAAGACGACCTGGACGAAGAAACCGAACGGTGAGAAGTACACCGAGGAGGAAGCTGACCGAGTCACCCATCAAACGATCAAGTTCAAGGAAGCGGTGCTCAGCAGGGCGCGCAAGGAAAACAGGCGGACCACGAAGTTCAAGACGACTGACGCCGAAATCGAAGAGATGATCGGCTCCATGCAGGTGGATCACGTGATCGACCTGCAGGCCGGTGGAAAGGACACCTTCAAGAACCTGCGACTCCTCGATCCGGTGACGAATAACAGGATGGGGCAGCAAGTGAAGAATTCGCCGCATTTGAACCAATCGAAGGCGCCGTACGGGACTCTCTATACTGTGAGAATCTTCTGGGAGTAACCGACGGACTCCATTACCTGGAAAGAAGGAAGCAAGTGGTTGCACGCTGGCAAATGAATGAGGCATTCGGGGAGGATGTGATCCATCTGGATCATGATCTTGCCGGAGAGTTGGGTGTGCCGCCTGTTGATCGTGGAATTCTCGCATATGTAGGTTTGCCCAAGCGGGTTGGGGTTTTCTTCACCACCGAGACGACTGGAGTGTCCGAGCTTTTCAGCGTGACCGAATTCGACTTTCCGAGCGGCCGTAAGGAGGCTCTGTCGCTAGGCGGACCGCCCGGCGACGAGAGGATGCGCTTCCTCCTTGACCTTCACGAGGGATACGTGGTTCTTGTTTCCTTCCAGGGTGATCGTCCGCAGGCTGAAATCGTGAATTCTGGCCTTGATGAGTTCATCGAATTTCTCTGCCGATTCGCGGTGCGTGACAAGGATTTGCGTCAAGTCTCAGTGGAGGAGGCGCGGGAGTACGACCAGGGATTCATTGAGGTGCTCAAAGAGATCGATCCGCTTGCGTTTTCCCAGCCCGACAGTTGGTGGTCGATGGTTACCGACCAGATTCGAAGCCGAGGGGAAACTCGATGACCCGCTACGCCGACATCCCCAAACCCATCCGCTCCGGAATAGTCGTGGTCAACCCCGACACCGGCGCCCCCCAGCGCATCATCGTCCTCCAGTTCAACCCCGACACCCTGGAGCGAAGCGTCGCTCCCCAGACCGCCGGTGACAGTGCCGACGCCGGAGGCGGTGGGGGAGCCGGTGGTGGGGACAAGAACGAGGCTCTTCGGCTCAAGGGGCCCGCTGAGGAGACCTGGAAGTTCACCGCCGAGATCGATGCCACCGACCAGTTCGAGATCGCCGCCCCCGACGGCATTCATCCCCAACTGGCCACCCTCGAAATGCTCGTACAGCCCACCACCGCCCAACTCCGCGCCGCGAGCCGCCTCGCGCAGAGCGGAACCATCGAGATCAGCCCGATCGAGATGCCGTTGACCCTGTTCACCTGGGGGAGCAAGCGCGTCATGCCCGTCCGGCTGACCGAACTCTCCGTCAACGAGTCCGCCTTCGACGTCAACCTCAATCCGATCCGGGCCTCCCTCGGCATCGGCATGAAGATCCTCACCGTCAGCGACCTGCCCGCCGGCCACCGCGGCGCCGATCTCTACATGGCGCACCTCGCTCAGAAGGAACAGCTCGCGGCCGCCGCCCGCAGCGGCAGCCTCGGGACGCTCGGGCTCAGCGGGTTCGGCACCGCCGGTGCGTTCAGCGGAAGCGGAAGCGGAAGGGGCTGAGAGACACACCATGGCCGACATCGAACCGTACGAGAACGCCCTCGACGCCATACCGGGCGCCCACCCCTATCCACGCACCAGCCGATACCACGACGCCGAGATCGGGATCCACCGCCAGGCCGATGGCACCGAAGTCCGGTACGCCAAGCGGCGGTTGCTGCCCCCGCTGGACGAGCAGCAGGGGTCGGCAACTCACCCGGAGGTCCACCCCCACACCGTCGGCGCCGGCGAGCGTCCCGACCTCCTCGCCCAGCGCTACTTCGGCGACCCCGCCCAGTGGTGGCAGATCGCGGACGCCAACCCCGTAATCGACCCACGGGAGTTGACCGACGAGGCCGGCCGCGTCATCGGCATACCCACCCTCGGCGGGCTGCCGCGAGGAGACCGGCGTGTTTGATCTGCCCGTGGGGCAGGGCCCCGTACACATCACGCTCCTCATGGGCCCCAAGCTCGTCCAGCCCGTCCCCGCCGAAGTCACCCAGGCCCTGCTCTCCGCCCAGATCACCGCCACCGCGGGCGAACGCAGCGGATTCCAGCTGGCCTTCGACCTCACCAAGAACGGCATCATCAGCAGACGGCTCCTGCCCGAGGGGTTCTTCGACCCCAAGACCCGCCTCATCGTCACCGTCAGCGTGCGAGGCACACCCGCCGTCCTCTTCGACGGACTCATCGTCCGCCACGAGGTCGGCGCCAGCAACCAGCCCGGCCACTCCACCCTCACCCTCACCGGCGAGGACCTCACCCTCCTCCTCGACCTGGAGGAACGCACCGCCCGCTACCCCAACCTCCCGCCCTCCGAACGCGTCCTCGCCATCCTGCGCCGCTACTCCGACTACGGCATCCGGCCCGACGTCTACGCGGAACAGATCGCCCAGCCCCCGCACCAGGACCTCCGCGTCCACTACCAGGCGAGCACCGACCTCCAGTACGTCACCGAACTCGCCCGCGCCAACGGCTACACCTTCTACCTCGAACCCGGCCCCAACCCCGGCCAGTCCTCGGCCCGTTGGGGACCCGAGGTACGCCTCGGCATCCGCCAGCACGCCCTCAACGTCAACATGGACTCCAACTCCACCGTGGACCAACTGACGTTCGCGTACGACGGGACGGCCAGGGAAGAACCGCAGGCCCGTTGGCAGGACCCGGGGACCCGGCTGTCCACGCTGCTGCCCCAGCCGCCGATCAGCCCCCTGCGCCCACCCCTCGGCAAACGCCCCACCCCGGCCCTCAAGCGCCGCACCCTCTCCGGCACCGCCAAGCAGCAACGGGCGGAGGCCGAGGCCGAGTTGCTGGCCCGCGCCGCCGTCTCCGCCGACGTCGTCTCCGGCTCTGGCTCCCTCGACGTCAACCGGCACGGCTACATCCTCCAGCCCCGCCAACTCGTCGGCGTACGCGGCTCGGGACGGGCGTACGACGGCGACTACTACGTCAAGTCCGTCACCCACAACCTGCGCCCGGGTTCCTACCAGCAGAACTTCACCCTCTCCAGGGAGGGCCTGGAGGCGCTGAGCGACTACGTCCGACCGTGACCCCGAAGAACCCATAGAGACAAGAGACATCAGGAGCAGTTCAGCATGGCGGCACCCAGCAATCGTTACCTCGGCAAGTTCCGCGGCCGGGTCGTCGACAACAACGACCCGCTGCGCATCGGCCGTCTCACCGTCGAGGTCCCGGACGTCCTCGGCGACGAGCCGTCGACGTGGGCGCTGCCCTGTCTGCCGTTCACGGGACCCGAGTCCGGTCAGTTCGTGGTGCCGCCGACGGGGACGGGCGTGTGGGTCGAGTTCGAGCAGGGAGACCCCAGTTTCCCGATCTGGACCGGGTGTTGGTGGGGCACCGCCGACGAACTCCCGCCCGACGCACGCCGCGAACTGGAGGCCAACGCCGCCAACAAGCCGGTCGTCGTGCAGACCCCCCTCGCCCACAAGCTCGTCATGAACGACACACCGGGCACCGAGCAGGGGATCCTCCTCCAGGCACAGGGCGGCGCCTACATCCGCATCACCCAGGGAGCCGTCGTCATCGCCAACGGCGCGGGCGCCGAGGTTCTGCTGCGCGGTGACCAAGTGACCATCAACGAGGGCCAGTTGACCGTGCTCTCGAAGCGATAGAAGCGGGGGACGAAGAGAAGTGTCCGGGAGTCTGCTCGATGCGAGCGCCGTGATCGGCTGCCCGCACGGCGGTCGTGTCAGCGCCGCCACCACACCCACCGGCGGCGTACGAGTCGCGGGCGCCGCCGTCGTCACGGCCACGCACGCCCACGCCGTCGTCACCGGCTGCCCGCACACCGTCGACGGTGTGCCCACGCCCTGCGTCTCGGTCCGCTGGACCGCCGGCGGCAGCAGTGGCGTTCTCGTCGACGGCGCGCCCGTGCTGCTCGACACCTCCGCGGCCCAGTGCTTCACGTCGGCCTTCGTCCCGCAGGGACCGCCCGTCGTCCAGGCCGCGCAGCGAAAGGTCACCGTCCGATGAGCCGCCCGACCAACCCCGGCGCCATGAACACAGCAACGAACGCACGCCCCCGCAGCGACATCGCCTTCCCCTTCCGCGCCGACCGCCGTGGCCGCACCGCGCACGCCCGGCACGCCGAGCACGTCCACGACCTGGTCGAGCAGCTCCTCTTCACCAGCCCCGGCGAGCGCGTGATGCGCCCCGACTTCGGCTGCGGACTCCTCGACCTCGTCTTCGCGCCCAGCAGCCCGGAACTGATCAGCACGCTCGAACTCTCCGTACAGGCCTCGCTCCAGCGCTGGCTCGGCGACCTCATCGACGTACTGGCCCTCGACGTGTTCGGCGAGGACAACGTCGTACGCGTCCATCTCTCGTACGTCGTACGCGCCACCGGCACCCGACGCGACGACGTCTTCGAAGGGCGGGCCGCATGAGCACCAACGCGACCAGCGGCAGTACCGTTTCCCGGCGCGCCAAGGTAAGAGCCGCCCAGCTCAACGGAGTTGACGCCGTCGAGGTCAGTGACGACGGACTGCTGCTCACCGTCACCTTCCTCGGCAAGGCCCCCCACGGCCTGTGCCCCGAGAACATCCGCATCGACGGCGGCCGGCGTATCACCGGCATCACCGCCGTCGACGTGAGCGTCGAGCGCGAGGACGACCCGGAACTGGACGACCTCCTGTACGTCACCCTCGACAAGACCGGCGACACCTCCCGCTACCGCCTCTCCCTCGTCGAGACCGACCCGTACGACCGCCCGGGCACCCAGCCCTACCGCGGCTTCGACCAGCGCTACCACTCCGCCTTCTTCTCCTTCCGGCCCGACTGCCCAACTCCCTTCGACTGCAAGGAAGATGAGCGGCAGACGGCAGCCGCCTTCCCTGATACACCCGTCGTCGACTACACCGCCCGCGACTACGACACGATCCGCAAGCTCCTCTTCGACCGGCTCGCGCTCACCACCCCCGACTGGGTCGAGCGCAACCCCGCCGATCTGGGCGTCGCCCTCGTCGAGCTGCTCGCGTACACCGGCGACCAGATCAGCTACCAGCAGGACGCCGTCGCCACCGAGGCCTACCTCGACACCGCCCGCCGCCGGGTCTCCGTACGCCGGCACGTCCGCCTCATCGACTACGCGATGCACGACGGGTGCACGGCACGGGCGTACGTCGCCGTCGAGACCGCCGGTGACCACACGCTCGCCCCGGGCACCTTCCGCTTCGCCTCCGTCGACGTCCGCACCCTCGACCCGCACGACCGGCCCGAGCCCGGCACCGTCGTCGACGACCACGATCTCGCCGACCTCGACGAGCGCGGCTCGGTGGAGGTCTTCGAACCGGTCCTGGCCGCCGACCAGTTGGAGCTGAGGGTCGCCCACAACGCGATCCGGCTGTGGACCTGGGGCGACGAGGTGTCCGCCCTCCCGAAGGGCGCCACCGCCGCCACCCTGCGCGACGAGTGGCAGGACCCCGAGACCTGCCGGGACCGCCGACTCGACCTCAGGCCGGGCGACTTGCTGATCCTGGAAGAGGTCAAGGGCCCGCGCACCGGCACCCCCGGCGACGCCGACCCCACCCACCGCCAGGCCGTCCGCCTCACCTCCGTCACCCCCGCCCTCGACCGCATCGAGGACCAGCCGGTCCTGGAGGTCACCTGGGCCGCCGAGGACGCCCTCCGCTTCCCGCTCTGCCTCACCACCCGCAGCGGACGCGACTGCCTGCCGGTCGAGGACGTAACCCTGGCCCGCGGCAACGTCGTCCTCGTCGACCACGGCCGCTCCCTCCCCGGCGACGGACTCCCCGAGACGTTCACCGTCCCGCCCGTACCCGCCGTCGTCGCCCCCTGCGAACCGCCCGTCTTCGGCTGCGCCGACCAAACCGAGGGCAACGCGCCCGCCCGGCTCGTCAACTCCCTCGCGGACAAGGCGGAGAGCGGGCAATCGCTGTCGGCCGACGACATCCGCGAGCTGTTCGACGTACTCGGCGAGGCCGCCACGACCCGCGCCGGACTCGGTCTCGAACGCGCCGGACAGCGGCACGAACGGGTGGTGCCCGGTACGGCGTACGCCCAGGCCGCAGCACTTCGGACCCTGCTCGCGCAGTCCGTCTACCCCGGTATCAAGCCCCGCTTCCGGCCGGTCCTCGGGCGGTCCCCGATCGCCCAGGCGGTGCCGTTCCCCGACCCGGCGACCGTCTCCGCAGGCCAGGCCGAGCGGATCGCGGCGATCCCCGGGCGGGTGCGGCAGCGGCTCGTCGAGCTGTGGCGCAGCGCCCGTGACCGCGACGGGCTCAGTGACGAGGAGATCGCCGAACTCACCGTCGTGTACGGCCTGAAGGTGCTGGAGCGGATCGAACTCCGCCGCCATCCCGTCCGTGCCCTGCGCGAACTCCTGTTCCGCAACGACGAGTTGCTCGACGGCAAGCTGCGCCGCATCGAGATCCTCACCGCCCGGGCCCGCGCCGGTACCGTCCTCGACGGGCACATCGCCTGGGAGATCGCGCACAGTTGGGGCCCGGCGTACGCGGCCGGACTCCACCCCGACGAGCCCGTACTGCGCGGGTCGGCTGCCGCGGCTCTCACCCAGGACCCGCGCCGCGCGCTGCCCGCCGTAAGCCTCCGGCAACAGGAGGTCGACCACACCTGGTACCCGCGCCGCGACCTGCTGGGCAGCGGCTCCCGGGACCGGCACTTCGTCGGCGAACTGGAGGACGACGGACGGCTCGCACTCCGCTTCGGCGACGGTCGGCACGGCGCCCGACCCGTCCCGGGGACCCGTCTGGCCGCCCGCTACCGCCTCGGCGGCGGCAGTGCGGGCAACGTCGGCGCCGAGGCCATCAACCACCTCGTCGTCAACTACCAGGATCCGCAGGGGGATTGCGCGCCACCGCGCGTCGCCGTCGTCCGCAACCCGCTGCCCGCCACCGGCGGCACGGAACCCGAAGCGGTCGACCAGGTACGGCAGTTGGCCCCCCTCGACCTGCGCCGCACCCGCCTGCGCGCGGTCACCGCCGAGGACTACGCGGCCCTCGTCACCGCCCTCCCCGGCGTCCAGCGCGCCGCCGCCGAGATCCGCTGGACCGGCAGCACCCAGGAAGCCCACATCGCGATCGACGCGTACGGCACCGGCGAGCCCCGGCCCGAGCTGTTCTCCTCCGTCGCCCAGGCGCTGGAGGCGTACCGGCGCATCGGTCACGACCTCGTCGTCGGCCCCGCCCGGCACGTACCGCTGGACCTCGCGCTGACCGTGTGCGCCGCGCCCGGGCACCAGCACGGGCAGATCCTCGCCGAGTTGTACCGCGTACTCGGCACCGGCCGACTGCCCGACGGGCGGCTCGGCTTCTTCCACCCGGACGCGCTGACCTTCGGCGAGCCGGTCCGGCTCAGCCGCCTGGTCGCCGTGGCCGCCGCCGTACCCGGGGTGGAGGGCGTCCAAGTCACCAGGCTGCGGCGGCTGTTCGAGCAGGACCGAGGAGAGAGGGAGGACGGCGTGCTGCGGCTCGGCCCGTTGGAGATCGCCACCTGCGACAACGACCCGGACCGGCCGGAGAACGGCCTCCTGGCGATATCCCTGACGCCTCCCGGAGGTGCCCGATGACCACCGAACTGTCCGTCCAGGACACCGACTTCGAGGATGACTGCACCTGCGGCGGCGCCTGCCGCACCGGGCACGACGAGCGGCTCGCCCCGGCCCCGCTCCACAACCCGCCCGGCCGCACCGCCCTCGACTACCGCGTAGGCGAGTACGGCAGCTTCCGGGCCGCTCTCCTCGACCGGCTCGCCTCACCCGCGTACCCGGCCCTCGGCGGCCTCACCGTCCGCACCCCGGACGACCCGGCGCTCGGCCTGCTCGACGCCACCGCCGTCCTCGGCGACCTGCTCACCTTCCACTCCGAGCGGATCGCCGACGAGGCCTACGTCCGTACGGCCAACGAGCACCGCTCGCTGGTGCTGCTCGGGCGGCTCGTCGGGCACCGGCCGCGACCCGGCGTCGCCGCCAACGCCCATCTCGCGTACACCCTCGAACGCGACCCGCGCGCCGAGACGCTGCCCGTGCTGATTCCGCGCGGGGCCCGCAGCAACAGCGTGCCGGCGTCCGCCGACGAGCAGTCGCAGACCTTCGAGACGAGCCGCGATCTGACGGCCCGCTGGGACTGGAACGAGCTGAAGGTCCGCCGTCGGCGGCCCTCTCTCCTCACCCCCGAGGATCTGGAGACGCGCTCCGAACTCTTCGTCGAGGGCACCGCGAACTCCCTCCAGGTCGGGGACCAGTTGCTGTTTGTGTTCGGTGAACGGGCCGGCGGTGAGCGCAAGTTGGTGCCTGTTGCCGACACACGTGTTGATCGGGACGACGACATCACGGCGATCTCGCTGCCGCAGTCGGCTCCGCGCACGCTGAAGGAGCTGGTTGATGAGGTCCGCGTGTGGATCGCGGAGCCTGCGACTCCGGGGGAGCCGGGTGATGAACCGCCGACCCCGGAGGTGCCGAATCCGCGCCCGGTGAGTCGGTTGATCGAGGACTTCGACGATCAGGTTCTAGCGCCGTTGCGCAGCGACCTGGACGGGGTGAAGTCTCCGGAGCAGCTTGCGGCTCGGCTGGGGGAGCCTGTTGCGCGGCTTGGTGAGGCGCAGGTGTTGGCTACGCCGTATGAGGATGTCTCGGCGTGGTTCGAGCAGTTGGAGGCGGTGCTGGGCGAACTTGGTGAGCGTGCTCTTGAGTTGGCGCCGGCACAGCTTGATGCTGCAGGTGGTCGGGCGGGTGCTGCGCCGTTGGGGCTGGTCGCGCAGTTCCCCGCGCCCCTGAGGTCCGATTCACGTACCGCCGCCTTCCAAGCCCTGGCCTCTGTCCTGCCCGCCCTTCGTGCCTCGGCGCCCAGCCCCGCCGCGCCCACCCGCACCCGGCAGCCCGACACCGCTCGGCTGCTCTCGGCGCTCAATCCCGGTCTCGGTAGCCTCTACCCGGCCTGGCGTACCGCCGCTGCCCCAAGTGCGCCGCAGTTGCTCCGTGAGCTGCTCGCGCTGCGTGTCACGACGGCGCCCTTCGGTTCCACCGCGCCGCTCAAGCCGGTCCAGGACGATCGGGGCCGGGTCATCCGGAGTGCCGACTGGCCGCTCACGGGAGCCGCGCTCACCAGCATGCGGGTCGTCTACGACGCGGCGGGCAAGGTTCCGGTCAGGGCCGAGTTCCAGTATGTCGAGGGGAGCAGCTCCGACCAGCGGGCCGAGAACCTGCCCGTGCCGCAGTTCGTCACGTTCCCGCTGGGCGTGGGGCAGGTCGAGCTGTCCGTGCGCGCGGGTCAGGAGCGCGACCAGAGCCGGTCCGGCCGACGCGCCGCCGACTCCCCGAGCCCGCAGGGGCCAGGGGTCACCGCCCGGCTGCACTCCGGGCTGCCGGAGCGCGTGGTGACCGTCTCGCGGCCCGACGACGAGGGCCTGGTGCACGTACGCATCGAGAACGGCGACGCGCACGAGATCGCCCTGCGGCCGGGCGTCCCCGAGCAGTTCACCCACGGCGAGTACGAGGTGAGCCTGCGCTACACGCCGAGCGCCGCCGAGCCGAATGTGGAGGTGGTCATCGCGAGCAAGCCGCTGGCCGTCAACCGCACCGTCCTCCAGCTCGACACCGTCCACACCGGCATCACCGTCGGCAGCTGGGTCGCGATCCAGCGCCCCGCAAAGGGAGTTGAGGGTGGAATCCCCGGCGACCCGAAGCTCGCTTTCGTCACCACACAGGTGGTCGCCGCCCGTACGGCCGTCTACACCAACTACGGCATCGCCGGCCGGGGCACCGAACTCACCCTCGCCGACCCCTGGTTGGACGAGTTCGACGTGCTGCTCTCGCATATCCGCGACACCACCGTGCACGCGGACGGCGAACCCCTCCGCCTCGCCGACGAGCCGCTCGGCGAGGACGTGCACGGCAACGAGATCGAACTCGCCGACCTGTACGACGGGTTGAGGCCCGGCCGGACCCTGATCGTCACCGGCGAACGCACCGACATCCCCGGCACGGTCGGCGTCCAGGCCACCGAGGTCGTTACCCTCGCCGCCGCCGATCCGGCAGTGGATCCCCAACTCCCCGGCGACCACGTCCACACGCGGCTCGTCCTGACCGCCGACCTCGCCCACCGCTACCACCGCGCGAGCGTCCGCATCCTCGGCAACGTCGTCGAGGCCACACACGGCGAGGGCCGCGACGAGGCCATCGGCAGCGGCGACTCGGACCGGGTCAACCAGACCTTCGCGCTCTGGCAGTCCCCGCTCACCTGGCTCGCCGACGACAACCCCCTGGGTGCCACAGCGGTGTTGGAGATCCGCGTCGACGGCCTGCGCTGGCACGAGGTCGACAGCCTCGCCGGACGCGGCCCGCGCGACCGCGTCTACATCACCGGCACCACCTCCGACGGCCGTACGACGGTGACCTTCGGCGACGGAGTCAACGGCGCCCGGCTGCCCACCGGTCACGAGAACATCCGCGCCCGCTACCGCTTCGGCACCGGCCAGGCCGCCAACACCGCCGCCGACCGGATCACCCAGCCCCTCACCCGGCCGCTCGGCGTCAGCCGCGTCACCAACCCCCGCCCGGCGACCGGCGGTTCGGACGCCGACGGGCCCGGCCTGACCCGCCGTACGATCCCGCTCGCCGTATCGGCCCTGGACCGACTGGTGTCCGACATCGACTACGAGGACTTCGCCCGCTCCCGCGCCGGCATCGGCCGGGCCACAGCCCGTGAACTCTTCGACGGACGGCGGCGGTTGCTGCATGTCACGGTCGCGGGCACGGACGACGTCCCGATCGCCGACGACTCGGACATCATTCGGGCCTTGCGCGGCGCCCTCACCGAGTACGGCGACCCGAACCTCCCCGTCCGCGTCGACGTCCGCGAACTCGTCCTCCTCCTCGTCGCGGCCCGGGTCAAGGTCGCCCCGGACTACGCCTGGGAGCTGGTCGAGCCACGCCTGCGCCAGGCCCTGCTCCGCCGACTCGGCTTCGAGGGGCGGGAGTTGGGCCGCCCGGCCCGTCTCTCCGAGGTCCTCGCCACGGCCCACACCGTGCCCGGCGTCGACTACATCGACGTCGACGTCTTCACCGGCGTCCCCGCCTCCGCCACCCCGGACCAGCTCACCGAGCTGCTCGCCCACCCGGGCACGCCGAGGCCCTCGGTGCCGGCCCGCGAGGCGACGTACGACGAGCAGACCCACACGGTACGGAACGCGGACGGCGAGACCCTGTCCTCGGTCTGCGCCCGCTACGGCGTCCCGCTCGCCGAACTCCTGCGCCTGAACCCCGACATCACCGACACCCGGCGCCTCGCCAAGGGCCGGACGGTGTACGTCTTCCGCGGCATCCGCCCCGCCCAGCTCGCCCTGCTGTCCCCGCGCGCCGCGGACACCCTGATACTCACGGAGGTCAAGTGATGTCCCCGGACGTCGAGTTCGAGACCACAACCCAGGGGACCGCCCGCGAGCCCGACGGCCTCGCCGCCCTCCTGCCCCGCTGGCACCTCCTGCGCGACGCCGAGGAAGGCGAACCGCTGCGTGCGTTGCTCGCGGTCGTCGCCGAGCAACTCGACCGCGTACGCGACGGGGTCGAGCAGGGCTACGAGGACCTGTTCGTCGAGACGGCGGCCCCCTGGGTGCTGCCCTACCTCGGCGACCTGGTCGGCTACCGCACCCTCCCCGGCTACGAACGCGTCCTCACCACCGGCCTGCACGAGGGCGGCCGGGCCGCGCTCGCCGAGGCGATCGCGCCGCGCGCCGACGTGGCGGCGACCGTCGCCAACCGCCGCCGCAAGGGCACTCTGCACCTCCTGGAGGAGATCTCCGAGCAGGTCGCCGACTGGCCCGCGCGTGCCGTCGAGCTGTCGCGCCTGGTCGCCCACAACCAGCCGGTCAAGCTCCACCGCGACACGGGACGGGGCAGCCTCCTCGACCTCCGGGACAGTTCCGCGCTCGCCCTCGTCGGCGGTGCCTTCGACACGTCGGCCCGCACGGTCGACGTCCGCAGCGCCAACTCCCGCCGCAGGCAGGGCGGTTGGACCCCGGCCGGAGTCGGTCTCTTCGTCTGGCGGCTCAAGGCGTACTCGCTGACCCGCTCCCCGGCGTACTGCGTCGACCGCGCCCGCAACCTCTACACCTTCTCGATCCTCGGCAACGACAGCCCCCTGGTCACCAAGCCGGTCCCGGAGCCGTCGCCGACCCACCTCGCCGCCGTCGACAACGTGCCCGCCTTCATCACCCGCCGCCTCCTCCACGACCGCCTGGCCGACTACTACGGCCCCGGCAAGAGCTTCGTGATCCGGCGCGACGGCGAGGACAAACCCGTACCGCCGTCCGACATCGTGGTCACCGACCTCTCCGACTGGCGCTACCGCCCCAAGCGCGGCCAGGTCGCCGTCGACCCCGAGCTGGGCCGGATCGCGTTCGGCGCCCGCTCCGCACCCCGGCAGGGCGTCTGGGTGGACCACCACTACGCGTTCGGCGCCGACATGGGCGGCGGCGAGTACGAGCGCGCCGACCGCGAGGACCGTCCCGACGCCGAGTTCTATCGGGTCGGCCCGGGACAGCCGTACCGCCAGATCATGGACGCCTACCGAGCCTGGCAGCAGGACCGCAGGTCGGATCCGGGTCGCACCGGCCCCGAAGGCATCATCGAGATCACCCACAGCGGCGCCTACCAGGAACAGCTGGACTTCGACCTCGACCCCGGCGACCGTCTCGAACTCCGCGCCGCCGAAGGCACCCGCCCGGTGATCCGCCTCCTCGACTGGTACAGCAACCGCCCCGACGCCCTCAACATCCGTGCCGTGGCGGACGACTGCGCCCCGCACGAGCGCCCCCGGATCACCCTCGACGGACTCCTCGTCGCCGGCCGGGGCATCAACGTCACCGGCCCGATGGGTGCGGTCGTCCTACGGCACTCCACGCTCGTCCCCGGCTGGTCCCTGGAGCCGGAGTGCGATCCGCACTCGCCGGAGGAGCCGAGCATCGTCCTCGAACGCACCACCGCCTGCCTCCAGATCGAGCACAGCATCCTCGGCACCATCGAGGTCATCGGCGACGAGGTCAGCGAGGAGCCCCTCGACATCCACCTCCGCGACAGCGTCCTGGACGCCACCGGCGACGACCGCGAGGCCCTCTCCGCCCCCGACTGCCGCCACGCCCACGCCGTACTCCACCTCCACCGCACCACCGTCATCGGCGAGATCCACACCCATGCGGTACGCATCGCCGAGAACTCGATCTTCACCGGCCGACTGCACGTGGCCCGGCGCGGCATCGGCTGCCTGCGCTATTCGTACGTCCCCACCGGGTCCCGTACGCCCCGCCGCCACCGCTGCCAGCCGGACCTGGCCGGTCGCGAACAGGCGTCCCGCGTACGGCCGTTGTTCGCGTCGCAGCGCTACGGGACGCCCTGGTACGCCCAGTTGGCAGACGGCTCGGCCGAGGAGATCCGGCGCGGCGCGGACGACGGCGCCGAACTGGGCGCCTTCCACGACCTGTACCGCCCGCAGCGCGAGGACGGACTACGGGCGCGACTCGCGGAGTACACGCCCGCCGGAACGGACGCGGGCATCTTCTTCGTGACCTGAGCCGACCGGGCAGCAACCGCCCGCAGCCGCCAACGACCCTGCGAACCCGCACACTTACGACCCTGGGGGACCCCCTTCATGCACGCCGATCTCTCCCGACTCACCTTCCGGCCCGACCGCCACTACTCTGCGGTCATCGCCCAGCAGGGCCGCGTCCAGCTCGACGCCGACGCCAACGAACAGGCCGCGATCCAGCTCCACCAGGCCCGTACCCTCGCCGCCGACCTGATCGGACCGCACGGCGGCCCGCGCGGCTCGGCCGGCTTCCGGGTCGAGTACGTGGGCGGCCGGCACGACATCGACACCCTGTACATCCACGGCGGCCGGTACTACGTCGACGGCATCCTCCTAGACGCGAACCGCCCGGCCCCCGGCACCCCCGTACCGGCGGACGACGAGGACACCCAGGACGCACCGGCCCAGGAGTCAGACACCGTCCAGCCGCCCGCGTACTGGACCTACTGGGACCAGCCCGACGGCTACCGCGACCCGGAGAAGCCCGGTGACCGCCTGCCCTCGCCCGCCCAGTCACCGTTCCTCGTCTACCTCAAGGTGTGGGAGCGCGCGGTGACGGCCGCCGAGGACCCGGCGCTGCGCGAGGTCGCCCTCGGCGCGGCCCTGCCCGACACCGCCGCCCGCGTGAAGGTCGTCTGGCAGGTGCTGCCGCTGTCGCTGGCCGCGCTGGAGATCGACGAGCCCGAGCCGTCGAAGGAGGTGGTGAGCGCTGCCTTCGACCGCTGGGCGCTGAAGCAGTCCACCCCCACGGCCCGCCTCGCCGCCCGCAGCGAACGCCCCGACCACGCCGACGAGGACCCCTGCCTCATAAAGCCGGACGCCCGCTACCGGGGCCCCGAGAACCAGCTCTACCGCGTCGAGATCCACGACGCGGGCGAGGCCAAGGACGCCACCTTCAAGTGGTCCCGCGAGAACGGCTCGGTCGTCTTCCCGGTCGACGAACTCGACGGTACGTGGGTCCAGTTGGCGTCCCTCGGCTACGACGACAAGCTCGACCTGGACGTCGGCGACCGCGTCGAGTTCACCGACACGGCGTACGCCTCCCGCCTCGAACCCCTGCCCCTCCTCCGGGTCGAGGAACTGGACCTCCCCGGCCGCCGGGTCCGTCTCTCCGCCGAACCGGAGCCGGGTGTGGGCCGCCTGCCCCACCTCAACCCCTTCCTCCGCCGCTGGGACCACCACGAGGGCCCGAAGCGCAAGGGCCGTACGACAGCGCTGCGCAACGGAGCCGTACCGGTCGCCGAGGGGGAGTGGCTGCCCCTGGAGGACGGCGTCGAGGTCTACTTCGCCAAGGGCGCCGCCTACACGACCGGCGACCACTGGCTGATCCCCGCCCGCACCGCGACCGGCAGCGTCGAATGGCCGGTCGACCAGGCCCGCCGCCCCCTCCTCCAGGCACCCGGCGGCATCGTCCGCTCCTTCGCCCCGCTGGCCCTGGTCAAGGGCGAGGGCAGCACCGTGGACCTGCGCCGAGCCTTCGGCCTGGCCGCGAGCAGCATCCCGGCGGCCGACGAGGCGGCCCTCGCGACGGAGGCCCAGGCCCGCAGGGAGGAGCAGTCGGCGGACGCCGACCCCTCCCATGGCCGATCCCAGACCACCGCGGAAGCGGAGGCGGCAGTGGACGGAGACAAGTAATGGCGAATCCGCTCAGCGCGTCCAAGCTGCTGGAACTCCTGCGCGCGGAGGGCCTGACGGTCCACGAGGTCCGCAACTGGCGCACCCACAACCGCAATTCGAAGGGCCCCTGGGGCCCGGTCAACGGCGTGATGATCCACCACACCGTCACCTCGGGCACGGCCGGCTCCGTGGCCCTCTGCTACAACGGCCACTCCAACCTGCCCGGCCCCCTCTGCCACGGCGTCATCGACAAGGAGGGCCACGTCCACCTGGTCGGCAACGGCAGAGCCAACCACGCGGGCCTCGGCGACAACGACGTCCTGCGCGCCGTCATCAACGAGTCGAAACTCCCCGCCGACAACGAGGCCGACACCGACGGCAACCGCCACTTCTACGGCTTCGAGTGCATCAACCTCGGCAACGGCACGGACCCCTGGCCCGAGGCCCAGAAGGAGGCCATCGAAAAGGTCTCCGCCGCGATCTGCCGCCACCACGGCTGGAGCGAACGCTCGGTCATCGGCCACAAGGAATGGCAGCCCGGCAAGGTGGACCCCCGGGGCTTCACGATGGACAGCATGCGCACCCGCATCCGCGAACGCCTGGCAGGGGGAGGAGGAGGCGGCAAGGACACACCGCAGCCCACACCCCCCAAGCCGACGTACGTGCCGTTCCCGGGTAGTGGCTTCTTCCACGCAGGCCAGAAGTCCCCACTGATCACAGCAATGGGCCGCCGCTTGGTGGCGGAGGGCTGTGGTCGCTACGAGAACGGCCCGGGCCCGGAATGGACGGAGGCCGACCGCAAGTCCTACGCGGCCTGGCAACAAAAGCTCAACTTCAAGGGCAAGGACGCGGACGGAATACCAGGCAAAACAAGCTGGGACAAGCTGAAAGTGCCCCTTTAGGGGCGCGGGGAACTGCGCGACCAGCCACAGCGGACCCGCAGGTACCCACTAAGCAGTAGACGGCGGATAAGAGGGCCGCGCAGGCACACGTGGCCCTCCCGTAACCGGAGTCGGCAACTTCGGCAACGCACCCTCGTACAGCCACGCATTCAACAACTCGTCCAGGGGCTCCACCGCAAACCGAGCCACATAAGCCGTGAACGTACCCGTACTCACCGACCCACCCCGATGCAGCCCGGCCCACCCCCGCAGCATCCGGAAAAACACCTCGTCCCCCAAAGCACACCGCACCGCATGCACGGTAAGCCCACCCCGCTGATACAACCGGTCGTCGAACATCAACTTCCGCCCAGGATCGGCGAGCCGAAGATCCTGCGGCCGCCCGGCCAGCAACCGATGCGCGACCGCGGCATGTTGCTGCGCACTACGCCCACCGGACCGCTCCGACCACAACCACTCCGCGTACTTGGCGAACCCCTCGTTCAGCCAGATGTGCCGCCAGTCCGCGATGGACACACTGTTCCCGAACCACTGGTGCGCCAGCTCGTGCGCGACGAGCCGTTCCGAACTCCGCGCCCCGTCCACATGGTTGGCGCCGAACAGCGACAACCCCTGTGCCTCGACGGGCACATCGAGTTCCTCCTCGGTCACCACGACCGCGTACTCACCGAACGGATACGGCCCGAACAGCTCCTGGAACAGCTCCATCATGGCGGGCTGGCGAGCGAAGTCCCGGGAGAACTCGGGCAGCAACTCGGCCGGAATGTGCCCGTGTTGAGGCACACCGCCGAGCCCCGGGTCACCGAGCAGCACGGTCTGGTACTTGCCTATCGACAGCCCCACCAGATAGCTCGACGTCGGCGCGGACTGCTCGTACACCCAAGTCGTCGTAGAAGCCTTCGTCGTCCTCGTCAGCAGCCGCCCACCCGCCACCACCGAGTACGCGGACGGCGTAGTGATCGAGATCTGGTAGGACGCCTTGTCGGCGGGCCGGTCGTTGCACGGGTACCAGGACGGTGCCCCGATCGGCTGGCTCGCCACCAGCGCCCCGTCCTCCAGCTCCTCCCAGCCGAGCCCGCCCCACGGGCTGCTCACCGGCTTGGGGTTGCCCGCCCAGTGCACCTCGACGGTGAACGCGGCCCCCGGCCGGGGAGCCTTCGCGGGACGGATACGCAGCCGGCCGCCCCGGTGCGTGTAGTGCGCCGCCTTGCCGTCCACCCGGATCCGGCCGATCTTGAAGTCGCCCAGGTTCAGCTGGAACTCGGCGAGCGGGGACCGGCCCGCTATCGCGTTGATCCGGGCCGTGCCCGCCAGCCGGTTCGGGCCGGGGCGGTAGTCCAGCGCGAGCTCGTACCGGTGCACCCGGTAACGGGCGTCACCGTTTGCCGGGAAGTACGGGTCCGAACCCACTGTCTGCTGAACGCTCACTGCTGAGTCTGCTCCCTGCGCTGTGCTCGTACGTGGTGCCGGAGATACACCGTCCCCTGCCCCGGTACCCGGACGAGCCGCGCTCAGCGCTTTCAGGAACGCCATGACTCGATCGGGTTGCCCAGCCAGCGGGTGTCGTCGGGAACGGACTCCGCCGCCATGACCAGCGACGCGGGACCCAGAGTGGACCGGGCGCCGACCGTGGAACCGGGCAGGACGATCCCGCCAGGACCCAGCGTTGCGCCCTCACGGAGGACCACAGTATCCGTCCGCAAGATCCGGTCGTGGAAGAGGTGCGTCTGGAGGACACATCCCCGGTTCACGGTGGCCGCGTCCTCGATGGTCACCAGGTCGGTCTCGGGCAGCCAGTAGCTCTCCACCCAGACGCCCTTCCCGATGTGCGCGCCGAGCCCGCGCAGCCACGCCGACATCACCGGCGTACCCGGCACGGAACCCGCGAGCCACGGCACGGCGACGACCTCGACGAAGGTGTCCGCCAGCTCGTTCCGCCACACGAAACCGCTCCACAGCGGATGCTCACCGGCGCGGTGGCGCCCCACGAGCACCCACTTGGCGACGATGGACAGCACACAGGCGAGCGCGCCGACTCCGAGCAGTACCAGCCCGCCCACCAGCCAGAACCAGCCTCCGAGCACACTGAAGGCAGCCACCGTCAGCACGGCCAGGCCCGCCGAGCAGAACACCGGCACGATCCGGAACAGCTCCACCAGCGCCCGCGCCCACAGCAGACGCGCGGGCGGATCGTACGTACGGCTCTGATCGCCGCCGCTCGCCGCCCGGGGCAGCTTCATCGGAGGCAGGCCCAAGTACGAGCTGCCCTTCTTGGCCTTCTTCGGCGTGGCAGAGAGGACCCCGACCAGCCCGCCGTCGGGCACCGAGCGGCCCGGCGCGGTCATCCCCGAGTTGCCCAGGAAGGCCCGCCGCCCGATCTCGGCCCGCCCGATCCGCAGCCAGCCGCCACCCAGCTCGTACGGAGCGGTCAGGGTGTCGTCGGCCAGGAAGGCGCCCTCGCCGACGGTCGTCAGGCTCGGCAGCGCCAGTACGGTCGACACCTCGGCGCCGCGCCCGATCCGCATCCCGAGCAGCCGCAGCCACACCGGAGTGATCAGCCCGGCGTACAGCGGGAACAGCGTCTCGCGGGAGCGGTCCATCAGCTGCGTGACCGTCCAGGCCTGCCAGCCGATCCTGCTGTGCGTGGGATGCGTACCCTCGCGCAGCCCCAGACTCAGCAGCCGTACGGCGATCAGCAGCACCAGCGCGTACGCGAGACCGAAGGCCAGCGTGGCAGGTACCAGCGCGAGCGCGACGCCCCGCAACGCGGCACCGAGCCCGGCGCTCGGGTCGACGAACAGGCTCGTGACCAGCAGCGCGACCACACCCGCCAGCACCGGCAGCGCACTCAGCGCGAACCCGGTGATGCCGTACATGGCCCGCCAGGCGCGCCCGCGCTGCGGACGCTCCTTCGGCCAGTTCCGCTTGGCCTTGCCGAGCTTGACGGCCGGTGCCCCGGCCCAGCGCTGCCCGGTCGGCACGGTCCCGGCGACCGCCGAACCCGGCGCCACCTCGGCCCGCTTGCCGACCCGGGCTCCCGGGAAGAGCAGACTGCGCGTCCCGACGACAGCGCCGGCACCCACCTTGACCTGCCCGATCTCCAGCCGGTCCCCGTCCAGCCAGTGCCCGGACAGATCCACCTCGGATTCGACGGCCGCGCCACGTCCCAGCTTGAGCATGCCGGTGACCGGCGGCAGCGAGTGCAGATCGACGTCCGCCCCGACCTTGCCGCCCAGCGCACGCGCGTACCGCTCCAGCCAGGCCCCGGTCAGCGAGGTCGCCCCGCTGAACTCGGCGAGCCGCTCGGCCGTCCAGAGGCGAAGGTGCACGCTGCCACCGCGCGGATACCGCCCCGGCTTGACGCCCCGGAGCAGCAGGCGCGCCCCACCGGCCGCGAGCGCGAGCCGCCCGGGCGGCGAGAAGAACACGGCGGCCCCGGCGGCCACCGCCCACCACGAAGTGACCGGCGCCCACGGATAAGCACCGAACCAGTGCAGTACGTTCGCGGCGGCGGCCAGCGCGACCGCCCACCGGAGTCCGAGCAGCGTGAAGAGCGGGACCAGCAGGAGCAGCTGGAGGGCCTTGGCGCGCAGCGGCACCGGCGCGATGACCCGTCCGCTGGTGTCGTCCTGCGCGGACTCCTCCAGATGCCGGGCGAGCGCGCGCAGCACGGGCTGCTGGTAGATGTCGAGGACGGCCGCGCTCGGGTAGCGCGTCCGCAGCTTCGTGGTCAGCAGGGCGGCGGCGAGACTGCTGCCGCCGATCGCGAAGAAGTCGTCGTCCGCGCTACCGACCGGGATGCCGAGGACCTCGCCCCACTGCTCGGCGAGCCACGCCTCGGTGCCGTACAGCTCGGCGGCGGGCCCGGTCTCGAACCCCTCCAGCGGCCACGGCAGGGCGTTCCGGTCGACCTTGCCGGACGTACGCGTCGGCAGGTCCTCGACCGGCGCGAGCAGCGGCACCAGGGCGGCGGGCAGCTCGGCCCGCAGCCGCTCCACGGCGGCGGCCTGGTCCCAGCCGTCCTGCGTGACGACATAGCCGACGAGGAGCTGGTTGCCGCTCCGGGCGGTCCGTACGGCGGCTGCGGCACCGGCGACACCGGGCAGCGCCTGGAGCGCGGAGTCGACCTCGCCCAGTTCGATCCGGCGTCCGCCGAGCTTGATCTGCTCGTCGGCCCGGCCGAGGAAGATCAGCCCCTCGGGCTCCGCCTTGACGAGGTCACCGCTGCGATAGGCCCGCTCCCAGCCGAGGGATTCGAGCGGCGCGTACTTCTCGGCGTCCTTCTCGGCATCGAGATACCGCGCGAGTCCGACACCGCCGATCACCAGCTGACCGCTGGCGCCCATGGCGACGGGCTCCCCGGCCTCGTCGACGACGGCGAGTTCCCACCCATTGAGGGGCAGCCCGATCCGAATGGGCTCCTCCCCGGTCATCAGGGAGGCACAGGCGACGACGGTGGCCTCGGTGGGCCCGTAGGTGTTCCACACCTCGCGCCCCTCGGTCACCAGCCGCTGCACCAGCTCGGGCGGGCAGGCCTCTCCGCCGAAGATCAGCAGCCGTACGTCGTTGAGGGTCTCGGGCTCCCACAGCGCGGCCAGCGTGGGCACGGTCGAGACGACGGAGATCTCCTGCTCGACCAGCCAGGGCCCCAGGTCGGCCCCGCTACGCACCTGGGAGCGCGGTACGGGCACCAGGCAGGCCCCGTAGCGCCAAGCCAGCCACATCTCCTCGCAGGAGGCGTCGAAGGCCACGGAGAGCCCCGCCATGACCCGGTCGCCGGGCCCCACGGGATCGTCGGTGAGGAAGAGGGCGGCCTCGGCGTCCACGAAGGCGGCGGCGCTGCGATGGCTGACCGCGACGCCCTTGGGCTTCCCGGTGGAGCCGGAGGTGAAGATGATCCAGGCGTCGTGCTCGACCCCGGGGCGGCGCGCGGACAGCTCGCTGCGGTCGCCGGGAACGGTGATCTCGTACCCGGCCCCGACAACGGCACGTACCTCCGCCTCCCCGAACACCAGCTCGGCCCGCTCGTCCGGGTCCTCGGCGTCCACGGGAACGTAGGCGGCACCGGCGGCCAGTACGGCCAGGATGGCGACGTACAGCTCATTGGTCCCGGACGGCACCCGGACCCCGACGCGGTCCCCGAGCCCGACACCCGCGGCGCTCAGCCGACGGCGTACGCTCTCCACCTCGACGGCCAGCGCCCGGTAGGTGAGGGAGGTCGTGCCGTCGTCCAGGGCCGGTTCGTTCGGGTACGAACGTACGGCGGCGTCGAAAACGTCGACGAGCGTGCGCGGCGAGGCAGCGGGCCCCGCGGAGAAACGTGCGGTGTCGCCGAACCGTTCGCGGATCTCTTCGTCGAGCAGACCGAGAGCACTGCTCTCGTGTATGGCTGCCATCAGTCCTCGCGTCTCGTTCCCGGAGACATCCGGGTCGCTGGCGGGGCCCGCAGGTCTGCCTGGGGTTGTCCGGTTCCAGCTCCGTTCCGTAACAAGCCGGAAATTTTAGTACGAGGCTAGGCTCGCGCCAGTCCGCATGCCACGTGGGAGGGCCGCAAGGGGGATGCACCCGGGGACGCCGGAACCGTGGCCGACGCCCTGACCTGGTGATCTTCGACGGGCACCCGGACGGACGAGATATCGCCCACACACCCAGTGAAACACGGCAAATCGGTCAGCGAGCGGTCCACTTCTGCTGGGCCTTGCCGTTGCACGACCAGATCTCCAGCGGGGCACCGTTCTTGCCCTTGTCGCCGACGACGTCGATGCACTTGCCGGACGCGTGGCTGAAGATGATGGCTTTGGGGACGACGGCCGGGGCGGTCGTCTTGGCGCTGCTGGTGCCGCTGTTGCTCGAACTGCTGCCGCTGGTCTTGCTCTTGGAGCCGGATCCCGTGCCGCTCTTCGAACCGGATCCCGTGCCGCTCTTCGAACCGGATCCCGTGCCGCTTTTCGAACCGGAGGAGTTCTTCGACGGGTTGGAGCCACTGCCGGAGCCCGTGCTCTGCCCCTTGGCGCTGCTGTTCCCGGCCGCGCCGCCCGCGGTGCCCTTGCCGCCGGTGGGTGTTGGGCTCGGCGAGGCCTGCTTCGACGGCGTCGCCTTTTTCGTGTCCGGCGTCGGCTCGGCCGTCCCGAAGGCGCTCGGAGTCGCCCCGTCCAGCGTGTCGCCCAACAGGGTGTCCGTCGTGCTGTCTCCGGAAGCGGTGCTGACCTGGGTGTCGTCGTCGTTGCGGTTGCTGACCAGGAACGGCACCGACAGCAGGAGCGCGCCCGCGATGGCCGCGGCGGCCGGCATGGCCCGGGGCGGGCGACGAGCGCGGCCATCTCTCCACGGTCATCGACGCGGTGGGTCGCACCATGACCGTGCGCTGCGATCCGGCCGGTCTGCCCGTCGAGAAGGTCAAC